>CBETWC010000036.1:0-9548 GCA_965539925.1 uncultured bacterium | reverse complement strand
TCGGTGTCGTAGTCGGCTCGTTCCCCTGTGATCCACTGGGCCATCATGGACCCGATCATCTGAGACTCCTTGAATCCGTGTCCGGAGAACCCATTCACGACCGCGTATCCGTCGATGGCGGTGGGGCCGACCACGGGGAGCACATCCTGCCGGTTGACCGTATAGAGACCAGCCATCCCATCGGGTCTCCCGGTGTGGGGGAGGTCGGGGAGCCTGTGGTGGAGGGCATGCACTTTCGTGTCGATGAATGACCGGTCAGCAGCGTCGCGGAAGTCGTCCGGATCGACTTCCTCCATCTCGTCCTCCTCGAGGACCGATCCGTAGATGATCTGACCGGCGCCTGCCTCCGGGCGGAAATAGATGCCGCCGGGCGCATCAGCGATCACGGGAATCGGTCCAGGCACCTCAGCAGGGAGTGATCTGTACCCAACCTGTATCCGTGTCGGCACGAGCGACCAAGGAATCTCCAAACCTGCCAGTTCGTTCATCTGGTTGCACCATGGCCCCGCAGCATTGATGACAAGACCCGAGGTGATCTCGGTCTCGCTGGCAAGCATCACGCCTTGAACGCGGTCACCCGAACGAAGCACGTCGACGACCTCGGACCGCATCTGAACGTCCACCCCCGCTGCTCTTGCCGCGGTGGCAACGTCCGCGAGGGCACCAGTTGCGTCAAAGAACCCGGTGTCTCTTTCGAGCAGGAAGAGTTCGCCGTCGCGGCACACATGTTCGATCTCGCCGGTGAGATCGAAAGGTTGCATGCATGCCGACACGCCGGGGAACAGGTCCCGCAGTTCGTCACTGGAGATGGAGACGGCGTCGACACCTTCGGCGCGAAGCCTCGCCTCGTCGACCCGCACGGCCTCGGGATCATCATCCATCATCCACAGGACACCTATGTCGTGGAACCGCCCAACCGGATTTGACAAGCCTGTGTAGTCGGACCAGTTCCTCCACACGATGTTGCCGTCGCGGGCAATGCGGACACTCTCGGCCTTCGAGTAGCGCTGGCGCGTGATGGCCGATGAACTGCCGGTTGACCCCTCGCCCAGGCCCGTTCCCTTCTCGATGACGGTCACGGAGAGGTCCGAGCGGCGAGCGACTTGATACGCAAGCGACATCCCGATGATTCCACCACCGATGATGACCAGGTCTGCGGTTTCGCTGCTCACGCTGCCTCCTCCACTGCGCTACTCGGTTTCGCCGAGGTACGCCTTCCGGAGATCCTCGTTCGCGAGGAGGTTGGTGGCGGTGTCTGCGAGGACAATGCTCCCAGTGAGAAGCACATACCCTCTGTCGGCGATCGAGAGGGCCATGTTCGCATTCTGTTCGACCATGAAGACGGTCACGCCTTCGTGGTTGATCCGTTCGATGATCTCGAAGTTCTGCTGCACCAGCACCGGTGCAAGGCCCATCGACGGCTCGTCCATCAGAAGAACCTTCGGCTTCGCCATGAGCGCCCTCCCGACCGCAACCATCTGCTGTTCACCTCCAGAGAGGGTGCCTGCCTTCTGGTTGAGCCGTTCCTTGACCCGCGGGAACATATCGAAGATGTGTTCCATCTCTGCGTCGAGGGAATCCCTGTCCGTACGCAGGTACGCACCGATCTCGAGGTTCTCGCGAACAGTCATCCGCTTGAACAGTCGCCTGTTCTCAGGAACCATGGTCACTCCGCGCGACACTATCTGTGCAGTTGTGTCTCCGGTGACGACCTCCCCGTCGATGAGCACATCACCCGATGACGGAGTTGCCATGCCGAGGATCGTCTTGAGCGTTGTGGTCTTACCCGAAGCGTTTCCTCCGAGGAGACACACCAGCTCACCCGCATTGATCGCCAGGTCCATGTCCTTGAGCACGTGCACAGGCCCGTAATGGATGTTGACGCCACGGAATTCGAGGACTGGGGTTCCGTCACTCATTCTTCGACTCCGCCGGCCGACCGAGATACGCCTCGATCACATCAGGATCCTGAGAGATCGTCCTGAAGTCCCCCTCAGCGATCTTCACTCCATGGTCGAGCACAACGACGCGGTCAGACACATCGCGAACGACCCGCATTTCATGCTCGATCAACACAACCGTGTAACCCCTGTCGTCACGCAGCTGCCGAATCAAGTCGGTGAGTTCAGCCGTCTCCTTGGGATTCATGCCTGCAGTCGGCTCATCAAGCAGAATCAGCTCGGGCATCGTCGCCATTGCGCGAGCAATCTCGAGTCTCCGCCTGTTTGCGTAGGACAGGACGAATGCAGGCTGGTCCCATCGGTATCCCTTGAGTCGCTGGCCGAAGAAGGAGAGGACCTCCTTGGCGCGCTCTTCGATCTCCCGCTCTTCCCGCCGGTAGGAAGGCGTGTTGAACAGCGCACCAAAGATCCCTGTGGTCGTTCTGCAGTGTTGGGCAACCATCACGTTCTCGAGAACGGTCATATTGGGAAAGAGTCGGACATTCTGGAAGGTGCGAGCGATCCCAAGCTCCGTGATCTCATGAGGCTGATGACCCGTGATGTTGACACCGTTGAACACGATGTGCCCCTCGTCCGGTGTGAAGTAGCCTGTGATGGTGTTGAAGAATGAAGTCTTGCCGGCACCGTTGGGACCGATCACAGACACGATCTCGCCCTTGTCGACGTGGAACTCGACACCATCAAGAGCCTGCACACCACCGAACCCCTTCTTGAGGTCATTGATCTCGAGTACGGGCATCAGTTGTCACCGCCCTCGTCTTGGGCAACTTCCGCCTTCAACCAAGCATCCTGGCTCATCTCCTCATGGCGCAGTTCACGTTGTCGTCGTAGCGACGGCCACAGGCCCTCAGGCCGCTTGAGCATCATGAACACAAGAAGCGCGCCGTAGATCAGCAACTTGAATTGGCCGAACTCCTGTAGCAATCCGGGTTGGGTCGGCCCGCCGAGCACTCCTATCAGGACAACCGCTCCGATGATCACGCCGGGGATCGACCCCATACCACCAACGATCACCACAACAAGGATGATGATGGATACGAGGAGCTTGAAGGAATTTGGAAAGATTGCCCCCACCTTCACAGCGAAGATCATGCCTGCCATCGAGGCGAAGATGGCCCCCATGACGAACGCCGTGAGCTTCACCGCGGTCGTGTTGATACCCATCGCCTCGGCCACGTCCTCGTCCTCGCGCAGCGCTGTCCAAGCACGTCCTGTCCTTGACTTCTGAAGCCTCCACGCCACGTAGATCGCAAGTCCGACGAAGACCGCGATCAGGTAGAACATGGCCTGGGAACTCGTTCCTTTGACCTCCACCGGGCCCAACGCTGCAGATGGGATGTTCGTGATGCCCTGAGCGCCGCCAAACACGGGGGAGAGCCAGTCAGAGAGAAACAGAATCCTGACGATCTCACCAAAGCCGAGCGTGACGATTGCCAGATAGTCGCCCCTGAGTCTGATCACCGGTGTGCCGACCATTATGCCTGCAATCGCGGCCATCGCTAGCACGATCCCCATGATCGCCCAGCCCTCCCATGACAGGAAGTTCAGTGTCAGTTCCGGTGCCCAGAAGGGAGAGAGCCGCGATGTCAGAACGGCAGTTGTATACGCCCCGACAGCAAAGAATGCGACATAGCCAAGGTCAAGCAACCCGGCGGAACCAACGACGATGTTCAATCCAAGACCCATCAGTATGAAGAGTCCAACATTGGCGAGAAGCTCATTCGTGAGTCCACCGAGGATCATCGGCAGGAAGATCACCGCCAGGATCGTGATGACGGCAGCGGTCATGTTCTTGCGAAACAGGACCTCCGGCTCGAGATGCATCCGTTCGAGGCGTCGCTCTGTCAGAGTTCGCGGGTCCGATCGCCAACCGATGGCTCCTGAAAGTACACCGATGACGGCAGCCGAGAACGTTGTGAGTCCACCGTTGAGGGCGTAGATCCAATCCGAGATGAACTCGACGCGGAGGCCCTCGGTGATATCGGTCACGATGATTTCAAGCAGGGCGAACCCAAGAATGCCAAGGGCCGCAGCGCCCAGTGCACTTCGCACCTTGAATGGGAACACGTTGATGGCGCCGCCGACAAGCCCGAGAAGCCCTGAGCCGATGATCCACAGCAGCGACGCGACACCAATGCCTCGCCCGAAGGTCAGCAGTTCCACAAGTTGTGGACCGAGATTCCTGAAGATGTCCCTGAGAGAGAACGTGTCGATGATGACGATGAAGAATGAGAAGAACAGCCCTGTGAGAAGACCGGTCACGAGTCCAGCAATGAGGTCTCGCTCACCCTTGACAGGCGGAGGAGAACCAGCCGACACATCCTCCGTTGAACCGATATACCCGTACGCGACCGGCACCCACATCAACGTGAGGAATCCGAGACTCAGCCATGGAGAAACAACGAGCCGGCGATCAAGAGCAGTGACCATCCCAATAGCAGCGATGAACGACATCGTCAGGCCACCAAGGGCGCCCCACTTCTGGACCTTCGACCAGTCCACAGGGTTGGGCACAGCAATGTCGGACGCGTCTGCTCGGTCGAGCGTGTCAGTCATCAGGCCCGATCCTCTTTCGCCAATCGCTCACCGAGTAAGCCGGCGGGCTTGAATATCAACACGAGAATCAGAGCGGTGAATGCCACAACGTCCTTCAGCTGGCTTAGTCCGGGGATCACGATTGTGAAACCTGTGATGCCTGTGATGCCCATCAGAATGGCGGCGGCACCCAGAACCACAATGCCTTTCCGCTTGACGGCTCGTCCTCCGAAAACAGCTGCGAAACCCACAACCAGGAGAACGACCGCAAGCGCCACGGGAATCTGCCAGGAGAGTCCTCGAAGCACGATATTCGGGCCAAGCCCCTCAAACAATCCAAGCAGGACGCCACCAAGCATCGCCCCAACGATGTTCCCTATGCCACCCAGGACGGCAGCCGTGAATGCCTTGATACCCGGCAGAAAACCGATGAAGAACGACACACCTCGAAACATGAGCGCCCACAGGAGGGCCGCAACACCGGCCATGGCACCGCCAACCGCAAACGTCGTCACAATGACCTTGTCGACGTTGATACCCATCAACGCTGCTATCTCCTTGTCCTCGGCAACAGCGCGCATGGCCCTTCCCGTCGCGGATCTCTCGACGAAGAACCACAGACCGACCATCGACACCAAGGCAAGAGTGAGCACGAGCATCACCGTCCCGGGGATCTTGAAACCAAGCACGTTGATTGGATCGCTCAACCATGTGGGCACTGCCGGATAGGTCTTGACCGCCGGTCCGACAAGCAACTGGACGGCGTTCTGGATGAAGAACGAGATGCCGATCGACGTGATCAGTGGGATCAGCCGTGGAGCGTCGCGCAGGGGACGGTATGCGATCTTCTCGATCAGCACGGCAGTGAAGGTAGAACTCACCATCGCCACGACGAGCACAATCAGAATCGAGAGAATGAAATTCGACTCCCAGATTCCGGCGTCGAAGAGCGCGTTCGCGGTGTAGAACCCGACGATCGCACCGACCATGAACACCTCGCCATGAGCGAAGTTGATGAAGCCGAGAACGCCATACACCATCGAATAGCCGAGGGCGAGCAGACCGTACATCGACCCATTCGCAATACCAGCAACGAATAGCTGCTTCCATGCTTCGAGGCTGAGCCCGTTGCCTTCGAGACCGAGGGCGATCGCTCCGACGAAACCCCACACAATGACGAAGATCGCCATCACCCGGACCGCCCACAGGAACGAGTCTGTCCAGGAGAACTTGAACGTTCGTATCGGGGCCGCGGCGGTCGTCGTCATGTGGCTGGGAGTAAAGCAGAAAGCCGACGCCTAGGGCGCCGGCTTTCTTGCTTCTCTTGTCTTCTACGAGATCAGCCGTTGGGCGAGAACTCGAAGACGATATTGCTCTTACCGGCCTCGATGTCGGAGGAGTCCTCGTGGAGTACGACGGAGATCCGCTGTGCGCCACAGTCGCCGAATGCATCACAGGACAGGGTTCCGATGATTCCACCGAATCCGCTCGTCGCGTCCAGATGGTCACGAAGCGCCTGACGGTCGATGAAGAGCGACCCATCGGCCAACTCGATCGAAACAGCGTCGATCGCAGACAGCAGCAACACGGTCGCGTCGTAGCTGTGCGCCCAGAAGGCGGCAGAAGGCGCCTCACCGTAGGCAGCGTCATACGCAGCCAGGAAGTCCGCAGCAGTTGTGCCGATCTCCGAGGCGTTGCTGCCGTAGTCGAGGTTCGGACCCGAGAAGTACATGCCCTCGGATTCCTTCAACTCCATGAAGTTGTCGACCAACAGGCCATCAGCCCCAATCAGCTGGATCGTGTCGAACCCGGCAACTGTCTTCGACTGGATGGCGATGTTGTTACCCGCAGGCGGGAAGATCGGGAAGAAGAGCGCTTGTGGGGATGCCGCAGCAACCTCGGTGAGCACTCCGGTCATATCCGTGTCATCCTTGCCGACAGCTGTGAACACCACGATCTCACCACCGAGCTCTTCGAACGCATTCTGGAACGCGGACGCGAGACCGTTCGTGTACGGATCACCATCGTGGATGGCGGCAGCCGTTGTGAAACCGAGTTCCTCGAACACGAACTTCGCAACCGCAGCGCCCTGGAACAGGTCGTTGTGTGCGGTTCGGTAGTACCCGGGGTTGTAGTCGTTTCCAGCATTGCCTACGAGATCTGACGTGAGCGATGGAGACGTGTTCGAAGGCGAGATCAGCACACCGCCTGATTCGGAAATGAGCTTCGATGCAGGAACCGCAGCGCCTGAGCACGATGTCCCGATCGTACCGATGACCTTGTCGTCGGATGCGATCGTCTGACCGGCTGCAGCTCCACCTTCAGCGTTGCAGAGATCATCAAGCGGAGTGCCGATACTGACACTGTGGCCCTTGATGTCCCCGTAGTCCTGCACGGCCAGTTCGGTACCGCGCTGGTTGGGAACGCCGAGGAATGCAACGTCGCCAGTGATCGCCTGCAGGCTTCGGATCTGAATGTCCTCGCCAGGTGCGATCTCGACAGCGCCGAGCGGCCCGGGTTCAGGCTTCTCGTCCTCTGGTTCGGTCGTCGTGGTCGACTCGTCTGGTGCTTCGGTTGTCGTGGTTGTGTCGTCGGTCACACTCGTTGTGGTCGTATCGCCCGTCGCCGTTTCGTCGTCTCCACCGCTATTGATTGCGATAACGACGATGACGATGAGAGCGACCGCTGCAACTGCGATCCACGGCAACCATTTCTTTAGGTTGTCGTCCATTTGGGTGCCTCCATGTTGAGTTCAAACACGAGCAGTGCCCGTGTGGGCGAGCAGAGTAGACACATTCGATGGACGCAGGCAACAGTCACCGTTCTTCACGCAGTACCGTTGGCCCATGTCCGAGTCCAACGAGTCCCGCACAGGTCGGCAGCGCCAACGCCTCACGGCGAGTGTCACCGACCTCGATGTTGTACAGCAACGCGCCCTGCTCATCGGACTCATTCGCTCGAGAAACGACCGGGTCCGGGGAGAGGCAAGCCTTGTTGAACTCGCGCTCCTCACCGACACCGCTGGTTCGGAACCGGTCGAGACGGTGCTCGTGCGTCGAGAACGCCCAACAGCAGCAACGTTCATCGGCAGCGGGAAGCTCCGCGAGCTCGTCTCCATATCCAAGGTCGAAGACATCGACGTCGTGGTCTTCGACAACGACTTGACACCAGCCCAGCAACGCAACCTGCAGCAGGCCTTTCAGTGCGATGTCGTCGATCGCGTTGCACTGATCCTTGACATCTTTGCCCAGCACGCCCACACAAAAGAGGGCATGCTGCAGGTGGAGCTGGCCCAGCTCCGGTACCGACTTCCCCGGCTGCGCGGCAAGGGGATCGAACTCTCGAGGCTTGGTGCTGGCATAGGCACGAGGGGTCCGGGTGAGACGAAGCTCGAGACAGACCGCCGTCGCATCCTCGATCGCATCCGCAAGATCGAGACGCTGCTCAAGGACGCGGAACGTTCCCGCAACACCCGCTCCAAGCAACGCAGACGCGCAGGCGACCCTCTCGTGGCGATCGTTGGCTACACGAACGCTGGCAAGTCGACGCTGTTCAACCGCCTCACCGAAGCCGACGTCCTCGTCCAGGACCAGCTCTTTGCAACCCTCGACTCGACGGTGCGCAAGCTCGAACTCCCCCACGGCCACGAGGCGCTCATGTCCGACACCGTCGGATTCGTCAGGGATCTTCCCCACGAGGTCGTAGAGGCGTTCAAGTCCACCCTCGAAGAGGTTGCCGAAGCAGATCTGCTCGTCCATCTCGTAGATGCCTCCGATTCGGATCCCGACCACCAGGTTGCATCGGTTCACGCGGTCCTCCATGAGATCGGAGCCGACGACATTGATGAGATCATCGTGTTCAACAAGTCGGACGCCGTAGACGAGACCACACTTGCCCGCCTGAAGGCACTCCATGGCGATGCGGTATTCATCTCAGCCCACACCGGAGAAGGCACTCCCGCTCTGCTCGACAGGATCATTGCCGGCCTCCACGCGAAGACCGTTGAACTCACCCTCGAGATCCCCTATGACCGAGGCGATCTCCTGGCCGAGCTCCACAATTCAGGCAATGTTCTCGCCACCGAACACAACGACACCGGCACGAGGGTCACCGTTCGTCTCCCCCACGATGAGGCAGCGCGGTACAGGGCATATGTCAGCTGACCTCGCTCATCGCACCCCTCTTTGGCGAATAGACGACAGGTAAGGTTCGGCCAGACCGACAATGCAGATCCGAGGCAACAATGACGGCAAGAGAAAAACTCGAATACGCCCAAACTTCCGTTGACCAACTCGAACGCGGCGTCGCGTTCGTACAGGATCGGCTCGCAGAGGCAGAGAGCATCGCCACGACAGTCGATGAACTCACAGTGACAGCCAATGAGCTGGCTGCCACGGCACGTCGTGGTTCGAGGTATGCGCTCATCATCGCCGGAGTGGTAGTCGTTGGCGCTGTCGTGTTCTTTGCGTCCCGCAGGTGCCGAGTGCGACAGCACGACGATGAACCGGCCGAGACCCTCCCCGAGGAAGCCGCTGATTAGTGCTCTGTTGCATCGGGGACCTCGTCGAGGACGTTGTCGTTTGGCTCTCGTCCGACATCGCCAAGGGGACTGACACAGAGGCATCCATCTCGCGACAGCGTGGCGGAAGTGCCGCGAACGTCGCCGTGAGCGCCGCATCGGCTGGTGCCCACGTTCGCTTCATCGGCAGGGTCGGGTCTGACGCGATCGGCGCCGCGCTCATTGACGAGCTACGAGAAAGCGGTGTCGACACGCGAGTCCAACAGCAGGGTCGGACAGGGACGATCGTTGTGCTCGTTGACGCCGAGGGTGAGCGATCGATGCTGCCTGATCGTGCTGCGGCAACGGAGTTGGAGGGCGTTGATGCCTCCGACCTCGATGATGTCCGCTGGCTCCATGTCCCCGCCTACTCCCTTGTTGTGGAACCACTTGCGACTACGGCTCGCCACGCGATCGAACAGGTTCACGAGGCCGGAGGCGTGGTGAGCATCGACGCGTCCTCGGTTGCGATCATCAAGAAGACAGGACGAGAC
>CBETWC010000035.1:0-9884 GCA_965539925.1 uncultured bacterium | reverse complement strand
CAGGATGACTCCAAGGACAGGCCGACAGCCGAGGAACCACTCGCGCGCGGGAAACAGCGTCCTAGGAGCGTGGGTCAGTATCTGCCGTTGAGGTGGTCGGCTGGCTGTTTGTTGGCGTGTTGGTCCTCGCGATTTGGTGGCGGTTCGGCGAGACTTGCGGGTATGGGAAACAACTCTGGTGATGAGACGCTTTTCGACGTGGCCGACGGCGACGAACCGGCGGTGGTGAAGGTTCCTGCGGGGAGATCGAAGGTGTTCCGTCGGTACGACCCGGACCAGTCGTTCCTGATGCCGCCGTCGCTTGATGACTGGCTGCCGCAGGATCACACGGCCCGGTTCATCTCTGAGGTGGTCGACGACCTGTTGGATCTTTCTTCGGTCTATGACTCGTATGTTGAGGCGTCTGGTGCGCCTCCGTATGACCCCGGAATGATGTTGAAGCTCCTCTTCTACGCCTATTCGACGGGGGTGACGTCGTCTCGGGAGATGGAACGTCGGTGTCATCTTGATGTGGCGTTTCGTTGGCTGACGGGCAACACCGCGCCGGATTACCGGTCGGTCAGCCGGTTCCGTCGTCGTCATCTCACAGCGCTCGATGACCTGTTCACCCAGGTCCTTGTTCTGTGTTCAGAGGCGGGGTTGGTGACGTTGGGGAGGGTTGCTTTGGACGGCACGAAGCTGCGGGCGTCTGCAAGCAGGCACAAGGCGATGAGCTACGGTCGTCTCGGTCCCAGGATTACCCAGCTCGAGGCCGAGGTCGCTGCGATCCTTGCTGAGGCTGAAGCCGTCGACCGGGCGGAGGACGAAGAGTTCGGCGAAGACCGGCGCGGCGACGAAGTCCCCCCTGAGCTTGCACGCAGGGAGACTCGTCTCGTCAAGCTGCGGGCAGCGAAAGAAGCCATCGAGGCTGAAGCGAGACAGAAAGCAGCGGACAAGGCCGTCGACAAGGCCACAGAGAAAGGCGCCGACGAGACTCGAATCGCCGAAGCCGCAGAGGCGGCGGCTGCGGGGGCGACACCTGCAGATCGGGTGCAGCGTAGTTTCACGGATCCTGAAGCTCGGATGATGAAAACGGTTGATGGTTTCCATTACGCCTACAACGCTCAAGCCGTTGTCGATGAACACTCCCAGGTGATCGTCGCAACCGATGTGACCCAGCAGGCAGGCGACGTTGGACAGCTGATCCCGATGATTACGGCTGCGACGACGAGTCTCACCAACGCCGGTATCGAAGGCGACCCGAAGGTTGTTCTCGCTGATGCCGGATACTGCTCAGAAGACAACCTCCAACAACTCACCGATCTGGAGGTCAACGCTGTGGTCGCGACAGGGAAGATCCGGCACAACGAACGAGTACCCGACGCACCCAGAGGACGGATCCCGAAAGACGCGACTCAACGGGAACGGATGGCCCGCCGGATGCGTACCAAGGCCGGGCGGGCCGACTACGCCAGACGCAAAGTCATCGTCGAACCCGTCTTCGGGCAGATGAAAACCCGACAACACGCGAAGCATCTCCGACTCCGAGGCTTCACCGGGGCGAAAGGCGAATGGACGCTCCATGCCATCTGCCACAACCTGAGGAAACTCGCCAACACCGCCAATGTCGCCAACACGGCGCCGCTGGCAACTACCTGACACCCATCCCCTCAACACCACAGGTCGCGTACCAGGAACCCAGAGACAGGCCAACGCCGAGTCACCGATCTCAACGAGAGACCGCCAAGACCCGCCAACAGATACTGACCCACGCTCCTAGGTGGCTGTATACGACGATCGGACTCCGCACGGGCCGGTTGATGTCACATGATGCGGCCCAAACAGACGCGAGAAACCCTGAGCACAAGGACTCCCCGGGTGCCTTCCGGTACAGTGCGATCGTGTACACGGTAGACCGCATCCATCTCGCCCAGCTTCCAACGCCGCTCGATCACGCCGACAGGCTTTCCGAGGCTTGGGGTGCCGATATCTGGGTCAAACGTGATGACCTGACGGGGTTCGGCCTGTCCGGAAACAAGGTTCGCAAGCTCGAATACCACATGAAGGCAGCCCTGGACGCCGGGGCAACAACTGTCCTCACCTGCGGGGCGACGCAGTCGAATCATTCACGGGCCACTGCGCTTGCAGCAGCAAGGCTTGGGCTGCGCACCGTCCTCTATCTCAGAACACCAGACGGCCAGCCACCGCAGGAGGTCTGGGGGAATCACCTGCTCCAGCGTCTGGCTGGAGCTGAGTGCCGCTTCATCACACCGGAGGAGTACGACGAGCGGGGCTCGATCATGGACGACGCGGCACGCGAGATCGGTGCTGCGTGGGTGATCCCCGAGGGCGCCTCCGATGCGCTCGGAGCAAGGGGCTTCGTGAACGCTGCGCACGAGCTCGCCGTTCAGGTGGAGGATTTCGATCGCCCATTCACACTGTGGCACCCATCCATGTCGGCAGGGACGACAGCGGGCCTCATACGCGGAGCGGCCGATGTGTGCCTGAACGTGGACATCGTCGGGTGTGCCGTCGGCGATTCCGCCGAAGGGATTGCCGACCGTGTCCGCGCAATCCTCGGTGAGGATCTTGCATCGGTGCGCTGGAGAATTGACGGCAGCCACATCGGTGGCGGATACGGCGTGATCTCCGACGACGAGCTTGCGATCTGTGCCGAAGCAACGCGGCTCACCGGCCTCCTGTTCGACCCCACCTACACCGGCAAGGCTATCCACGGCCTACACCGCGAGATCGAGAAGGGAACCTTCGGTCCCGACGACACTGTCGTCTTCTGGCACACCGGAGGCGGGTTCGCCACCTTCGCCTACGACTGGTCTCGATTCGTCTAGAAGACCGTCTGCTCATGAAGTGGACGTTTCCTCGTCTGTCCCTGTGGTGTTCCCGGGATTCCTTCCTGATCATGGCGAGCATCAGCCAGCCCTACTATGGGGAAGTCGAGCCAGAACGAGCATGCTTAGTCCGTTCGGAGCCACCCTGCGGGCCAGGACAGCGTCAACGGGCCAGGACAGCGTCAAAAGGAGACAAGATGTACCGAGCAGCAGATGATCGATACGATTCGATGCCGTACGCCCGATGTGGACGCAGCGGCCTCGATCTTCCGAAGATCGCGCTGGGTCTGTGGCAGAACTTCGGTAGCCATGCACCGCTTGATGCTGCGCGGGACATGCTCGTGAGGTCCTTCGATCGGGGGATCACCCACTTCGACCTCGCGAACAACTATGGACCGGAGTACGGGACCGCTGAGGAGAACTTCGGCCGGATCATGGCATCGGACCTTGCCCCGTACCGTGACGAACTGATCATCTCCACCAAGGCCGGGTACGACATGTGGCCTGGTCCGTACGGTCAGGGCGGTGGAGGACGCAAGTACATGCTTGCGAGCCTCGACCAGAGCCTTGAACGGATGGGACTCGACTATGTGGACATCTTCTATTCGCACCGCTTCGATTCCACGACACCGCTCGAAGAGACGATGGGGGCGCTCACCAGTGCTGTGCACCAGGGCAAGGCGCTTTACGTTGGCATATCGTCCTATGGAGCTCTGAAGACCAAGGAGGCGGCCGCGATCCTGCGAGCATCAGGTACTCCTGCACTCATCCACCAGCCGTCGTACTCGATGCTCAATCGGTGGGTCGAGGACGGGCTGCTCGACGCAACAGCGGACGAGGGGATGGGTGTGATCGCGTTCTCACCGTTGGGCCAGGGCATGCTCACGGAGAAGTACCTCAAGGGGGTTCCTGAGGGGTCGAGGGCGTCAGAGAACGCCACCTTGAGGTCCGGATTCCTCAGCGAGGACAACCTCGCGAGGATCAAGGCATTGAACGATACCGCTGCCAGCAGGGATCAGTCTCTCGCCCAGATGGCCATTGCCTGGGTGCTCCGCGACCCCAGGGTGACAACTGCTCTCGTCGGCGCGAGTCGGTGGGCCCAGATCAACGACAGCCTGGGTGCTCTCGACAATCTCGATTTCAGCGACAGCGAGCTGGCGGAAATCGACCGGTTCGCGGTCGAGGGCGGCATTGACCTCTGGGCAACGTCGAGCAGTCAGGACTGAGCAGCAGCGGCATACGCGGGTAGGGTGGCGAATAGCTAGACGTGTGGGTGCAACTCCTCAATTGCAGAAGGGATCACATGAGTCAATCTGGCGAGGCTTGGAACGACGTCGGTGAGCAGTTCAAGAGACTTGGAGCAACCTTCAAGCGCCACTACGAGAGCCATGATGGCACTCAAGGCCCAGAGGTTCCCTCCGAGGACGAGGTGAAGGACGCGTTGCGAACCCTTGGTGAGAGCGTCAAGCATGCTCTTGGGGCCGTTGGTGACACAGTCAGCGACCCTGAGATCAAAGAGGAGACGCGACAGACGACCGCGTTGTTCTTTGATGCTCTCGCTGTGACCTTCTCGGAACTCGGCGATGACATCTCCAAGCGCCACGAGACAACACAGGATCCAGCCGATCCCCCTGAGCCCGCCCCATCGGCTCCCGCGGAAGACGAGTGATCATCGGGATGGAACAACCTGCTACACGAACCTCGAGACCGCATGTCAGGTACTCCTGATTCTGGACTGGAACCCGAAAGACGACCGGCCACCGGGCTGTGACCGCATGCTTGCCGTGGTTCACCCTCTCTGCGCCACCCTGGGGGTGTCGCGTCTCTTCCATCAAGGGAGAGACCACGAAAGAGCTCCAACTGTCTTGTTGTCCCACCTTCAGGGGGACGGGCGAGTCTTCGAGCCAGGGGGGGACCGTGAGCCTGCGAACCCGGCACGACGGGACACATGGCCGGTTTCAGCCTCAGATGTGATCGAGGGGATCCCGTCGTCGCGGCCGACTGAGCCGGAACAACCTCCACGACAGAATCACAACAGCGAGCAATCCGACCGTGCCGGCAACGGCGAAGATGCTTGCAGCGAAGTCTGTGACGGGTTCGAGAGGACTGCCTTCGAGTCCACCGATCCCTGCAGCAAGGGCCGAGCCAATCAGCAGACCGGTAATGAGAATCCCAAGGGTGAACATCATCGCTATCCCTCGCAGTGCGTGGACATGTCGGTCGATGTCACTGGTATCGAGCTCAACCTTGAAGCCGCCCTGTTTGAGATTCGTCAGCCACCTGAGAAGCCCCTCTTGGAGCGAAGGCATCTGTTCAACGGCTTCCCTGACGGCGAAACTGGCCTGTCTCACCACCGCGTCTTTGATGACGTCAGTCGTGAGCGCATCGGGAACCTGCTGCTTCAACGCATCAAACGAGCGCTCCATGAACTCGGTACCAGTCCAGGTCGGCTCCAGTGCACCGGTGATCGCTTCAGCTTGCGCCATCGATTTCATCGCCAATGTGAGCTGAGAGTCGAACCTGTAACCGGATCGCTGCAGGATGTCGAGTCCGAGAGGTAGCACCTTTGCCACGACCTCGACGGACTGACCCGGAGCGGGATCCAGATAGGGGGTCAGGTTGCGCTCAAAGTCCTGGTAGTACCGGGCGTCGTCAGTCTCCCGATAGGGCGTAGACAGCGACTTCAGCGTCTGGGCGAGGCCGCGGACATCACCATTTTGGACGGTCAACAGCAGGCTCCCCAGCTTGATCCGCTGCTGGAACGTCAACTCGCCCACCATCCCGGTGTCGAGCATGACCATGTCCCCGTTCTCCAGATCAACAAAGACATTGCCAGGATGCGGATCGCCGTGGAAGAATCCGTCGACCATCAGCATCTTCACAGCTGCGCGCACGATTCGGTCGGCCAGTACCTCTCGGTCGAGTCCTGCCGCATCGATGGCGGCCGTATCGGTTGACTTGACGCCGTGGATGAATTCCAGCGTGAGGACACCTGAGGACGAGAGTTCATAGACGACCTCCGGAACTCTGATCCCCTCGATGGGTTCGAGCACCCGGGTGAGGCGCCGAGCGTTGTAGGCCTCGATCTTGTAGTCGAGCTCCCGTAGCAGCGTGGTGCCGAACTCGAGCACGATTCCCGCCAGGTCCATGTCCTCGGCCCATCGAGTTCTTCGCTCCATGGCTTGGGACATGCGGACCAGGATGCGGACATCAGACCGCAGCTGGGCGTGGATTCCCGGGCGTTGGATCTTCACCGCGACGTCGCGACCGTCGTGCAACACGGCGCGATGCACCTGAGCGAGGGAGGCTGCCGCCACGGGTACGGGGTCGAACTCGGCATAGAGTTCCTCCGGCGGTGCGCCGAGTTCAGCGATCACCCGATCGCGTGCTTGTTCGTATGGGAACACAGCGACGGCGCTTTGCAGCTTCTCCAGCTCTTCCTGCCACTCGACCGGCAGCGTCCGGGCACGGCTCGAGATGATCTGACCGATCTTGACGTAGGTGGGTCCGAGATCCTGGAGCAGAAGCCGGAACCGAACAGGCGGCTGCACGCGTGCAAGCGGAACATCCGGCTGCCACAGCCCGGTTTGAAGACGCCGCCTGAACCTGGCTATCGAACCATCACCGTCGAACAGAGCGTCAATTCCGTGGACCTGAAGCGTCTGGCGTACGCGCAACAATCGAACGCGCTCTTTCGCCGTCGTGCTGAAGCGGATGAAACCGATCGGGGCTGGCCGACGCTTCGATCCGGCCTGCTCGGGGACGATTGGAGGAGTGAGACCGAGGAAGCCGATCCCGGTGAGCCGGAGCACTCCAAGGATCGTGCCGCCAACGACAATCTGCCATGCGGAGCTGGCGGTGAGCGATCCTGAAAGAAGAACCAGCAGACTGAAGATCGCGATGTCGACGAGCACGACGACGAACCCGTAGGTCTGCACCACAAACGGCATCAGCAACGCATCGAGCGCTGGCCTGACGAAGACATTGAGCAACCCGAAGAGGACAGCAAGCAACGCCATGGATCCAAGAGACGGCACGAGGTTGGTACGGAATCCGGGCATGAATGCCAGAACGAACCCGAGGAGCACAAAATCCATGACGAAACGAACCAAGACGACGCGTAGGTTCACTCGGACCAGGCGACGCTTCTGCGCTTGAACCGGCATGGGTGCTTCAGTCATGAATCGAATCCCCTCTCGTTCGGCCACCGCGCGAGACAGTTGGTGCAATGGATCAAATCCGCCACCACTTCGCGCGCCCAATCATCTACGAGTCCTCTCCCATCATCCAATCATGCACGTCGACGGAAGAGCTGCCTCTCCCAATCGAGAAGCAGCGCGAATCATGGCGTTGGAACCTTACCGCCCTTTCCTCATCGAGAAGGACTGCCCGGTATCAGGCTGTGTCAGGTCGTTGGGGTGAGGCAATCTACTGCTCTGTAGGTTCGCCGCCCGGTGCTATCCACTCGATGATCCGGTCGGTGACGATTGGGTCGCGGAGAAGATTGAGGTGATTTGTGCCTCCAACGACCACGGCATTGAGGGGCTCGAGGCGGCCTGCGCCTGTGCCACTCGTTTCTCGTACCAGAAGGTCGCCGAACATGAGTCCGAGTGGATGGCTCGGATCCTCAGCCACCACTCCAGCGACGAAGTGATGGTCGATGTCGGGTGGGAGCGGATGATTCCCGACGCTGCCGCCAAGTAGAGAGTCGATGTCGAGGTCGCGCCAGTCATCGCTCGCAACCGCCCCGTATCTGAGATCCTTGATCCCTGCGCTTCGACTATTCAGATAGTCGGCGACCGGGCGTGTCTCTGGGACAAGACCCATACCCCAAGCAGCGATATTGATGATCTTCTCCACCGGCGCGCCCTTGTGCGGAGTTCCAACTGTGACGACGTCACCCACCTTATCGATCCAACTGCTACCGGATTCAGAGGCTGCAAGGCAAGCGCTGCGAATCACCAGACCGCCCATCGAGTGCCCGACCAAGGTGATCGTCTCCACCGACACAGGCCAACTCGACACCAGCTCGTCGATGAGCTGATTCAAACGTGCACCATTATCAGAGATGTGAAGTCCCGTGTTGTACCGAACAAGCGCAGTCGACCCGACGTAATGCGACTCCAACACTTCCAACAAGCCGGGGGCTTCGTCATCTCCAATCCAGCACTGTTCCGTTTCGCCGAGACCGTGAACCAGCACAACCAGGTTCCCGTCTGCATTCGGATGCGTCTCGACCAGCCTGTCAGGAATCTGGGCTGGATCACCATGTCTATCACGGATTCCCATTTCAATCGCGAGTCTGCTTCCACGAATCGCAAGTACGTCTCCCCACAGAGCGTTCGACAACGCCTGAATGCGATCGGCATTGCGCTGCTCGAGAGACACACCCATATCGAGGCCGACGCCAACAGTTGTGCCAAGGAAACGCACCGAACGGTACATCATGCCGAGACCAGCATCGTGGCCACGCCGCACCGGTGTATCGCCCGTGCCCATAGCGTCAAGTACTCGACCACTGAGCGCACGATGTACGCCCTCAATCGGCTCAGAAATCCACTCGGTTGCAATCGCTACGGTGTCTCCAAGTGGCATCCCTCAACACTACCAATGAGGGGCAGGACCCAGCACACGCCACCCAATCCGGCGGTGGCGGCGAGGACTACGCGCTGGAGGGACTCTCGGAGATCCCGAGCATGGATCGACGACCAAAACGGTGACACGGCCTGCCAGAACCATCTCGGCTCGTCCATAGCGGGGGAAGACGACTCCGGAATGCCCGGACCGGTTCAGTCGTCGACGTCGATAGCCTCACAGTGCAATCCTGAGGAGACTGATGGTCACCCGATCACCCACATCGGCCACGAACGTCAAGCCGTTGTGGCGCGGCTGGCAACACGCGATCATGTTCCCGATCGCAGTAGCAGCTGGAATTGTACTTGTTGTGACCGCGCCCACGACGGCTGGACGGGTCAGCTCAGCCATCTTCATGTTGACCGCTGTGCTTCTGTTCGGCGTGAGCGCGCTCCTGCACCGGGGAACGTGGTCGCCCTCGGGTGAGGACCTTCTTCGACGGCTGGACCACGCGAATATCTACCTGATCATTGCAGGGACATATACACCGTTCGCCGTTCTGGCGCTTCCTCCGAACCAAGGCAAGATTCTGCTCACGATTGTTTGGAGCGGAGCGCTCGCCGGTGTCGCGTTCAGAGTTTTCTGGACAGGTGCGCCTCGGTGGCTCTCGACCACGCTCTACGTCGTCGTCGGATGGATTGTGATCTTCTTCCTGCCTGGCCTGGTTGCCGGTGCAGGAGCATTCGTGGTGGTACTCCTGGCGATAGGTGGAATCCTGTATACGGTGGGCGCGGTCGTCTACGCCGCGAAGAGGCCGAACCCTTCGAACACGACGTTTGGGTTCCATGAGGTCTTTCACTCCCTGACCGTCGCAGCGTTCGCCGTCCACTACGTCGCGGTTTGGATCGTCGTTCACTAGTCCGAACCGACTACATGACTCCAAGCGACTAGACCCGCACACACCACGATGGGTGGGCGTTCCGAAAGGTGAGGGGAAGATCCCCCACGACGGGGCAGGATTTGAACCATCCGCACCGAACACACGAACACTGGACATTCCGACTATGAGGGTTGATGTCTAGCCAGTAGGCAGAAGGAGACGGGTGCGAAGCGAAGCGACTCGAATTCGACCTTCGGGTTATGAGCCCGACTAGTGGACTACCAGTACCGCTGAACCACGCTAATTAACGATGGTTGGCATTCCCACAAGACAGTACGCCTGTTAACGAGTGCTACCCAGCATCAGGCAGTGTCAGGTCGTTGGGCTTCAGTCTGGCTTCAGACACCACACCGATACCGCCGAGTGAGCTCTCGAGAACCAACCACTCTCCGTGGGCACAGCGAGATTCGATATCATCGGGATCCTCAGTCTCTCAGGCAATTGTACGTTTGCCCATTCGTGGGTATCTCTTCATTCGAGAACCTCGTACCAATTCCACATCTCACTCCGCTCAGCGAATCGGACCCAATCACTCATGCGAT
>CBETWC010000034.1:0-9902 GCA_965539925.1 uncultured bacterium | reverse complement strand
CAACGCTTCGGATGCACTGCCTGCAACGGCGAACATCGTGTCATCACAGATTCCCATCCACGGTCGGAATGACGTATAGGTCGTAACCACGGGCTCCAGGCTGTCTCCATCGATGATCCCGACATGGTCAAAACCTTCTTCCGAGAAGACGGCTGCGATACGGCCCTCAGTGAGGAACCCATAGCGTTGAAATCCGAATTGCCATTGAGGGACACCGAACTCCGCGTCCATCGAGTGGCACGCTGTTACCAGGCCCGAATCGCATCGGTAGATGTTCCACCACCCCGATCGGTCTGAGATGAAGTGAAGAACTCCTTCAGGGGACCACTCCGGCTGGAAGATCGACTCGTCGTCCCCGCCGGCCACCATCTCGGGTTCCGAAATCGAACCATCAGGTGCAAGGGCCGCCATCCAAAGCTCTGTGCCGTCCCACGGCATCTTCGGATGATTCCAGGACAGCCAACACAGCCGCTGGCCATCCGGACTCACCCGTGGGGACGAGAAGAAGTCGTATCCGTCGACCACCACGGTCGGCTCTTCCGGGCTGTCGACAGTGAGAGTCACCAACGAGCTCACCGCTTCTGCATCCTCGCTGTGCCGTTCACGGACGCAGAAGACACGGCTTCCGGCAATATCGAAATCGGCGTATCGGTCGCCAGACGGAATCATCGGTTCGGGTGTGATGGGAAATGCCTCGTCACCGTCGAGTCGATATACGCGTTGGTCCTCGAGGCGGCTCGCCACGACGATCCCATCGCTGACCGCATAGCTGCCGCCGCCGTATTCATGGGCGCGGGACCTGACGTTGAAATCCTCGCCGGTGACATCGGCGATGCGGCCATGGGAGTCACGTTTCACAAGCGCCGTGCGGCCGCCTTCGCTTGCGCGATCCTCTGTCCAGTAGAGATCACCGCCATCTGTGGACACGCTCCGGAGACCCACCGCATCCTCGGTGAGTTTGGACACGGAGATGGGCGATTCCCACGATCCGTAGGGAGCAGTCACTGTCATGTCAGCCTTTCGATCTCTGACATGAACCTAGCGGTGTGTCCAGACCCCTCAGTCGGACTCAGACCACTCCAGGTCGAACCCGACACGGTCGGGGTGGGCATGACCATTCACACAGACAACACGCATCTGCTCGGCCGACTCCATGACCTTGCGTGAGGCAATGAACACGGGGCGACCTTCAGCAGCGCGCCAGCTCGTGAGCGGGTGCGAATCTGTTCTGATGACCTCGAGGCGGATGTCATCCGTCCCACACGCGGGACAAGCGCTGATCTCCATGGCTCTACTCCCCTTCCAGCTGCCGACGCAGCCTCTCTTGCACGATGGTGGAGGTTAGGTCGGCGCGTGACCTCTCGATGAGCGATCTGGCAACATCGGTCGTACGCCTCAGGCCTGCGGTCATGCCATCGGGATAGTCAAGAGCGGTGAGCAGGTCATGGACCCCTTCCATGTCCCCGAACGTCGCCTCTGCACCGTCCAGGTCACCTTTGCGGAGTTGGTCAAGAAGCCGCCTGCGTTGCTCACCGACAGCTTCGCCCAGACCCTTGAGATAGGGCACTGCATGGATGCCGAGATCCGAAGGCGAAGGGAGGGGTTCGTGTGCGAGCAGTGCGGCAGTGAGTTCGGCCTCGGCATACTCCTTGATGGCGTCGTAGGCCAGTGGTGAGCGTGCCAGATCGTCGTGCCCTTGAAGCCCGACGTGCAGCTCTTCGATCAAACCTCGCGTCGCGTCCATCAACTCACGTGCTGTGTCGGATTCGCCGCGGTGGAGCGCTCGGATGGCCTTGGATGAGCTTTGGATGATCGGTCTCCCGAGCTTGATCGCGAGTTCCCTCGCCACGTACTTCGAGTCCAGCTCGTCACGAACCTCGGACTCGATACCGGATAGGTCGAGTGGGCGAGGCATCCCGTTATCCAGCAATGACCCGGACGGTGGATGATTCCTCATACTCAACCTCTGGTTCGAGGTATACCGGAGCCGCTGGCGGCAGTACAGAATCGATCGGGACGACCGTTGCTCGAGGAACGGAACGCTGCTGCTTAATGAAGAGCAGGCCGGTGACGTACACGGCGATGGCAAAATCGACAGCGATCGTCAACCAGAGCCAAGCGGTTGATCCCATCCATGTGGCTACGGCAAGGGTGAGTAGAGCGGTGATACCGAGGCCGATGAGGATCCGCTGACGGCGGATCTGCGCATGGTGGCGCACATAGTCCTCACCATCGGGCTGAGCCAGCGAGACCTGCTCGAGAACGCGCTTCGTCCGCGCGAAATCGCGTGTCGTTGTCTTCGGTGCGCGACTGCGATGGTCGAAGAACGACGGCAACAGGAATGCAGCCCACAATCCTGCGATGAGGATCGCTACAACATAGAACATCGGTTACGTTCTCTCTTACTCCGCCAGCTGGGCGATCGTAGGCACGATCGCTGCCCATCAAAGGGATTTTGTAGGGATTTCAGGGTTTGAAGTCCACATTGTGGTCACGTTCGGTGCCCACAAGCAACTCGGTCTCCTCGCAGGAGGTTAGGCCGATCTCAATCATGACGACCGAAGTTTCCACTTGCCACATCGACCGCATGGGTCAACGCCTCACCGACGACGGACAAGCCCTCGGTCACGGCTTTCGGAGAGCCGGGCAAGTTGACGACCACACAAGTGCCCACGAGACCCGAGAGCCCTCTCGACAGCATGCCGTGAGGTATCCGCCCAAACGTGGCCGACCGCATCGCTTCGGCAATTCCGGGGATCTCACGATCGATGACCGATAGCGTTGCTTCGGGCGTCAGGTCCCTCGGACCGAGGCCGGTGCCACCCGTGGTGACGATCAGGCCGACACGTTGAGCGAGCGGCACGAGCGCCCCGGACACCGACTCGACACCGTCGGGGACCGTGATCGACTCGATCACTGTGAATCCAAGATCAGTCAACTCCGACACGGCGACAGGCCCCGATACATCCTCGGAAGTGCCTGCCGCTACGGAGTCCGAGATCGTGACAACCGCCGCAAGACGTTCACCCACGCGCCCACTCCCCTGACTTGCCGCCGGTCTTGGACAACAGACGCACCGATTCGATCGATGCACGCCTGTCGATGCCCTTGATCATGTCGTAGAGGGCGAGGGCGCCAACCGCTGCCCCGGTCATCGCCTCCATCTCCACACCGGTGCGGGCTTCGATGCCACAGAGCACTTCGATCCGGGCCCCGCGCGCGGTTCGCTCGATGGTGACTTCGACCCTGTCCAGGGCGAGGGGGTGGCAGAGCGGGATCAGGCTCGGAGTTTGCTTCGTGGCCTGGATCGCAGCGATCCTGACGGTTGCGAGTGCATCGCCCTTGTCCAAGCTTCCGGCGAACAACCGGTCAGCCGTCGGATCGTCCATAGCAACGAGCGCTTCAGCCACGGCTACGCGCTTCGTTGGCACTTTGCCGCCAACATCAACCATGTGAACGTTCCCCTCGTCATCGAGGTGATTGAGCTCATGCATCGCCACTCCGTCCTTCCGGCCATCGAAACATCTCAAGCGTCACTTCATCGCCAGCAGAGAGCGAACCGGTACCGACAGGAACCGCAGCGAATGCCTCGGCGGCCGCCAATGATGAGTGCATGTTCGACCCTTGTCCACCGGATTGCACTGCTACAAAGGAACCGTCAGCGTCCTGGGCCAGCAGAACCCGTAGGAAGACCGTCTTGGCGTCATTCGTCTCAACGTCTTCACCCATCGTGCCGGTGATCTGGGTTCTCAACACCTTGGTTGCACCCATCATGTGCAGGATCGCAGGTCGGACGAATTGCTCGAATGAGACGAACGTCGAAACGGGGTTGCCCGGCAGTCCAAAGAGGGGGACGCCGTTGATGGAACCAAAGGCGAAGGGCTTCCCTGGTTGCATCGCGACCTTCCAGAAGTCGACGCTGCCGAGCTCACCAAGGACCTGCTTTACGTAGTCGTAGTCGCCCATCGACACACCGCCAGTGGAGAGCACGATGTCCGCTTGCTCTGCAGCCCGCTCGTACGCTTCACGCAACTCCGCGGGATCGTCCCGGATGATGCCTAGATCAACAACAGGAACCCCGAGTTCGGCGAGCACAGCCCGAAGCAACACCCTGTTCGAATCCCTGATGGTGCCCGGAGCCAAGCCGCTCGTCGAGTAGTCGACGACCTCATCACCGGTCGACATGATCGCGACTGTCGGAAGATCGGCGACGACAGGGTCAACCCCTGCGCTGGCAAGGCCAGCCGTGTGGCGAGCGGTGAGTCGCACACCTGACTCGACGATCACATCCCCTGGCGACATGTCGCCACCGCGTGGCCGAACGTTCGCGGTGGCCCCGATGACAACGTGGATAGTCACTTCGTCCCCGGTCGGTGACTCGGTGTCCTCAACGGGGACAACCGAGTCGGCGCCCTGTGGCATGGGCGCACCGGTCATGATGCGAGTCGCCGTACCCGGCTTCACGGTGATCGTTGGGACGGACCCTGCAGCGACATCCTCATTGACCCGGAGTGTCACGGGTGCCCCAACGGTGTCGGATGCGATGATGGCGTAGCCATCCATCGCCGAATTGTCGAACGGGGGAATGGGCTCTCGCGCAACAGCGTCTTCGGCTGTCACCCGGCCCACGCAGTCATCGACATCTACCGTGCTCGATCCGAGGCGGGGCACCGCCGCCAATACTTCGGCACGAGCTTGTTCGAGTGGTTTCATCATGTGACCTTTCGTTCGCTCGAACCGATCAACCGTTTGATGTTGCTTGAGTGACGCACCAGCACGAACATAGCAATCGCACCGGTCCATAGGAGTTCAGTGGCGGATCGGCCTGCCAGCCACATCGCTGGAACGACAGCGACCATCACGGCTATCGACGCAATCGATGCGGTCTTCCAGACAACCACCACGAGCACCCACGCGAACCCGAGGATGAGACCGACGGCCGGTGCAAGCAGGATGAATCCGCCAATCGCTGTCGCCACGCTCTTTCCGCCCCTTAAGCCGTGCCAGATAGGGAGTGTGTGACCGACAACAGCAGCAAGGAGGGTTACATATCCGAACTCAGGGCTGACAACAACCGACCCTATCAGCGCCGCAGCAGCGCCCTTGAGACCGTCACCGAGCAGAACGAGGATCGCCGACTTCTTCCCAAGCACCCGCAGTACATTCGATGTGCCGGGGTTACCAGATCCCTCTGACCGAATGTCGATGCCCTGAGAGGACGAAATCAGAATCGCGAAGCTGACACTTCCGAGTAGATACGAAGCAGCGAGCGAGAGCACGCCCAAAATCAGTGGAGACACTATTCAATTGTAGGAACCGGAAGCACCCACGTTTTCGATATTGCCCCTTCCATGATTTGGATATTGCTGCAAGACTCCAATGGAGACCCTCCTCGTGAGCGTCGCGGGAAACCCCCACCTTTTCCCCTCCTTGCGGCGCACTCATCACGGGGAGGGTCTTGTAACAGATGACAGATACCAGACCGCTGCGCTTCCCGATCCCAGATGCCAGACTGTCTGGGTTCTGGATTCTGGAAGTGAGCGCCGCGAACGGTCTGGAATCTGGCATCTGGCATCTGCTTCAGAGGTCTTCTCCCGAGGCACCGTTTTCGATACGGTGGGTGGGTGCTCTGGCTTGGTCGACCTCCGTATCTCAGATGGTTCGCAGCGGTGGCGCTTGTCGCTGCCGCGTTCATGTGGGACATCTCTGAGCGTGCAACGGAACCGTTCCCGTTTGCCGCATCCGATCTCCAACGCGGCCAACCCATCACACAGGAGGACATCGAGTGGCTACAGGTACCCGCTGGATCGCTCAGGTTGCCACCCCTTGCTGGTGCGACCGCAGCCAGTGCCATCCGCTCCGGTGACCCAATCGTGATGTCCCTGGTGTCATCGGAACCCCCGCTTCCGGCTGGTAGCTGGGCAGTTCCCGTGGCCCTCCCGATCGGAGCCGGACAGGGCACGTACGTCAACCTCGTGTTCGCTGATGGCACCGGCGTGCCAGGCATCATCATCCAGCCAGCCTTACAGGACACGCTCGGCTTCAACTCAGACGGTCTCGTGGCTGTGGAAGCCGCTGTGGCCAACTCAGTCGCACTGGCCGCAGCAAACAATGAACTTGTTGTGCTGATCGAGCCGTAACCAGATCGCTAGAGCACGTAGGCGGCGATCGATCCGAAGGTGATGCAGTACAAGCCGAAGGGAGCAAGGCCGACGCGGGTGAGCAGCTTGATCAAGATCGCTATCGCCGCGTAGCCAGATAGTCCTGCAACGACGACACCGATCCAGATGCTCGCCGGAATCGATTCCCCCGAGGTCAGCACCTCAGCGATCTGGAGGAGGCCAGCTCCGGCAATCACGGGAATCCCCAGTAGGAAAGCGAATCTGGCGGACTCCGTGCGGTCCATGCCTCTCGAGAGCCCGGCGGAGATGGTCATGCCCGATCGAGAGATCCCCGGGATGAGCGCAAGCGCTTGGGCCAGGCCTGTGAGGAAGCTGTCGCGAGGGCCTATGTCTTCGATCGTGCGATCGCCGAGACGCAGCTGCGTTGTCGCAAGGAGGATCACACCGGTGACGATGAGCATGTAGGCCACCTTGGTCGGCTCAGACACGAACTCCTCAACCTTGTCCTCGAACAGGAGGCCGAGCACGACAGCTGGAATGGTCCCGATCAGGATCAACGTGATCAGCCGCCGTGCTGGTCGGTCGAACTTCGCCATGCGAACAACGTCGGCTCGGTAGTAGACCAAGACAGCACCGAGCGTGCCGAGATGCAGCATTGCATTGGTTGCCAGGTCCGGTCCCTGCCGATCGAGGAGAGCAGGGATCAGGACGAGATGGCCACTCGACGAGACAGGGAGAAACTCGGTCAAGCCCTGGATCAACCCCCACACGATCGCGTCGAGCATCAGACTGATTCCTCTTCGGGCAGTTCACTCCTGGGAATGGCTACGCGAGCGATCCTGCGGATGAAGTGGTGCACGCGTTTCAGGTTCGTCATGATGTCGGTCTCGAACCGATAGACGGCAACCCGGTTCGGTTCGTCGACAGTGAGGCGTTCTGATTGACGTTCGAGTGCTTCGTCCTCGAATTCGCGAATACTCGATCGCATCTTCTTGGCTGACTTCGCAGAGGCAATGTCCTTCTGAGTAAGGGCAATGAGGGCCAATTCAAATGCCTCGACGACGGAGCGGTGGTACTGCTCGATCAGTTCACGGGTCTCGGGACTGACCTCAATCGATGCCTCCATCTTCTGGCGCCCGAGCGTCACAAGGTTCGTTTCGACGATGTCACCGATGGCTTCGATGGCATTCGTGGCAGCGAAGAGGTCGACGAGTTCAGCACTCTGATTCTGGCTCAGCTTGATCTGCGAGATCTCACCGAGGAACTCGATGATGTGGCCATGGAGAGCGTCGACCTCATCATCCCTTGCCTGAATCTCGGCCATGGCGTCAATGTCTCCGTCGAGAATCGCCGGGAGGATATCGACCAGCATTCCCTCGACGCGACGCGCCATACGCAGCATCTCCATCCGGGCCTTCGCGAGGGCGATTCCGGGGGTCCGAAGCAGGCCGAGCTCCAGGTACTTCGGCTGGATATCACCTGCCCCGGGCCGATCGGGCGTGATCCGGATTATCAGAGCGGCGAACGGACCCACGAAAGGAAGGACCAGCAGGGCATTCACCACATTGAACACCGTGTGGGCGTTGGCGATCTCCCTCGGGACACCGCCACCGAGCGACGCAACCCACGACGCGAGGATTCCGATGAAGGGGAACCAGAGCACCACGCCGGCGGTATTGAACACGAGATGCGCCATGGCCGCTCGCTGGGCATCACGAGGTTTCCCGATGGCTGCGAGAAGCGCAGTCACAGACGTACCGATGTTGGCTCCCAGAACGAGTGCTATGCCAGCCTCAAGCGTGATCAGATTCTGGCTTGCGAGCACGATCACGACACCCGTGGTTGCAGAGGAGGACTGTATGAGAGCGGTGAACAACGCCCCGACCAGGATGCCAACAAGAGGAGTGGCGAGTGCCTCCATCACATCGATGAACGGTTCATAGGTACGCAGCGGACTCATTGCGTCGCCCATCACGACCATGCCGAAGAAGACCATCCCCAGGCCAACGAGCGCCGTTCCCTGAGCCTTGCGGCGTTCACGCTTCGCAAGCTTCGAGTAGACGAACCCGCCTGCCATCAGCGCGAGCGCCCAACTTGTCACCTTGAAAGCGATGATCTGGGCCGTAATCGTCGTACCGATGTTCGATCCAAGAATCACCGGAATCGACTGGATGAACGTCATGAGACCCGCCGTGATGAACCCGACGAGGAGCACAGTCGTTACTGACGATGACTGAACAACTGCGGTAATCCCCGCACCGGTGAGCAACCCTGCGAACCGGTTCGACGTCAGCCGCTCGAGGACCCGACGAGCACGACCCCCGATGATCAGCCGAAGTGCCTCGGTCATCATGTCCATGCCGATCAGGAAGAGGGCGAGACCGCCGAACAGGCCGAAGAACAGAACACTCCACTTGATCTCGTCGGGGGACTCCGTGGCAACCTGCGCAACCTGGGCGAGGAAGAGAATCATTGGCCGTATGCCGACGAGATCCGGAGTTGTTCGGCGATCTTGACATTCACAAGTGCTGGAACACCAGCATCCTGCGCACGCTCAAGTGCCGGTCGTATTTCGGAAGGCTTCTCCACGAGTTCACCATACCCACCAAGGCCCTCGACCATTTTCTCATAGGGTCGGAACCCGATCTCGGACAAGTAGACGCTCTCTGGGTGCGCCATGCGGTGAATCGCCTTGATGTTGTTCCATGCCCCGTCGTTGCCTATGACACCGACAACGGGGAGTTCGTGGCGGATGAGCGTGTCGTACTCCATGCCGTTGAAGCCGAAGGAACCGTCGCCGTAGACAATGCCAACGCGTGTGTCCGGCTCCACCGACTTCGCGGCGAGAGCGAACGGGGCCCCGACTCCGAGACAGCCGAACGGTCCCGGGTCGAGCAAGCCACCGGGTCGGGACGTCTGGAGCCACTTCGCCGTCGTGGACACGATGTCACCACCATCGGCGGCCACGATCGAGTCATCGCCGAAAAACTCGCCTACTTCGCGGGCGAACCGCTCGGGATGGATCGGCTCGCTGTCCGACAGGGACATCTCATAGGCAGCGTCATGCTTTGCCTTCTCTGCTGTTCTGATCTCGACCGTCCAGTCGGGATCATCGACTCTGCCGAGATCCGCGAGACGCGTGGCAAGCTGCGCTACGACTGCGCCGGGGTCGGCGACCAAACCAATGGTTGCATCCCTGTTCCACCCGATCTTGGAGGGGTCTGCATCGATCTGCACGATGGTCGCATCCGGGTTGACCTTCTTGCCGAATCCTGTGCGGAAATCCCAATCGACGCCAAGAGCGAGGACCACGTCTGCACCCCGAAGTGCTGCCCCACGGGCGCGATTGCCCAAGTAGGGATGATCGTAGGGCAACGAGCCGCGTGCGAGGCTGTTGAGGTAGGTCGGTGCCTTGTATGCGGTGACGAACTCGTCGAGCCTTGCCACGAAGTCGGGTTGTTGGGTCCATCTGAGGCCCGTGCCTCCGAATACGACCGGGTGCTGTGCACTCTTGAGCACCTCAACGATCTCATCGAGTGTCTTCTCGGGCGCACCTGCAGGGCGGTTCGCCCTCAGGTCCTTGGGCCACACGATTGCATCCTCTTCGACCATGTCCCCCGACACGTTCCACGGTGTATCAAGGAACACGGGGCCACCGCGGTTCGAGTAGGCGTGCCTGACAGCCATGGCAACGTACTCGGGATACCTCCCTGTGTCCCAAGCCGTGTCGGACCAGCGGGTGATCGAATGGAAGAGCTTCGGATGGTCCATCTCCTGAAG
>CBETWC010000033.1:0-9903 GCA_965539925.1 uncultured bacterium | reverse complement strand
GTATGCCATTGATGACATCCCTCTGCTGCTTCGGTGTCAGGAACCGCGAGAGCATCTCCACCCTCACCGGGTACGGGGCGAATCGCTCCTCGAAGTTGATGAAGTGCTGCTGCGCCAGCAGTGTGGTCGGTACGAGCATTACCGATTGTTTGCCATCCTGAACCGCTTTGAACATGGCCCTGATCGCCACTTCGGTCTTCCCGAATCCGACATCACCGAAGATGAGACGGTCCATCGGGCTGTCAGCTTGCATGTCCTCTTTGACGTCGGAGATCGCTGTGATCTGGTCAGGCGTCTCCTCGTAGGGGAACGCAGCCTCGAATTCAGTCTGCCAGGGTGTGTCCACAGAGAAGGCGTAACCGTCGGCCTCGGCACGTTTGCGGTGGAGCGCCACAACCTTGTCTGCAACGATCGCAACCTCCTTGCGAACCTTGGAGCGGACCTGGCTCCAGTCCGTACCGCCCAACTTGGAGAGACGCGGGGACTCGCCGCCGGTGTACCGCGTGATGGATGCAAGCTGATCGGTCGGGACGTAGAGCTTGTCATCGCCCGCGAACTCAACGAGTAGATAGTCCCGTTCGACACCGGCGATATTCCTGTGCACGAGTCCGGTGAACCGCCCAATTCCGTGGTGATGGTGAACAATGAAGTCACCCGGATTCAGATCCCTGAACGCGTCCTGCACAGGCTTGCGCGTTCCGCGGCGCGTCGTGCGGTGCGCCCGGCGCCGTCCAGCGACCTCACGTTCACCAACGACTCCGAAGCCGAGAGCAGGGAACACGAATCCGGAGTGGATGCCGATGGAGGTGATCACCGGTTTCAGAGCTTCGAGATGAGCAACAACGGGTAGGTCGGCTCCGTGCTCGGCGAGGATGGCCGCAACACGGTCGGCCGCTGCTTGGCCATCCATGGCCACAACGATCTCCACCCCGCGGTCCTTCCATGTGTTCACAGCCTTGGCAATGGACTCTGGATCCCCGGGGACGCCGTCGAGCGAACGGATCTCATAGCCATCGTCACCGGGTCCCGACGACTGTGGTGGGGCCTCGATCAGTCGTTCTTGGATCGCATCGGTGTCGAACGGAAGATACAGAGGAGGATGTGCTCCGCCCTCAGGCCCGTCTGAACCCCAGGTATCGGCAAGAGCCTCCGCAAGATCTGCTTCTTCGGCAATGAGCGACTCCGCCCGTCCAGCGCATCGCTGCGGATCGAATAGGAATACGGGCGCGTCTGTCTCGTCCAGCACCGTGCGGGGCCTCGCCAGCCACGGCAGCCACGACTCCATGCCCTGGAAGGAGATACCGTCGGCGATCCGGTCCCACGTGTCCGCTGCCCATGGTGCATCAGTGAGCAGCTCCGCGGCTCGATCTGCCAGACCGGAGTCGATGATCACCTCGCGCGCCGGGTAGACCGCGACCGATTCGAGGGCATCCTCGGAACGTTGGGACGATGCCGAATACGTGCGGATCTCGTCGAGGCGGTCCCCCCAGAAATCGAGCCGGAACGGATTGTCTGCGTTGGGGGGAAACACATCGATGATGCCACCACGCACGGCGATGTCACCACGTGCCTCTGCACGATCGACTCTCGCGTAGCCGATGTTGACGAGCCTTGCCACCAGTTCGGAGAAGTCGTAGTACTCCCCCTGATGGAGGATCAAGGGTTCCACCGGTGTTGGCGAGAGTCTCTGGATCACTGCTCGTACCGATGCAACCACCACGAGCGGCGTCCCCTGGGTGAGTCGGTGACGCGCCTCGACACGGGCGGCCATCGTCACGATGTTCGGCGAGACGTGTTCAAACGGGAGTGTCTCCCACGCTGGGAGCTGGAGGACGTCATCGGTGAAGATCGCAACGTCCTCCACGAGATCGTCGGCTTCCCGCTCCCCGGCGACCACAACAAGCACAGGCTTTCCAAGGCGTTTCGCCGTTGCGGCAGCTACATAGGCGCGCGCGGACGGCGCAACGACGACTCGACCGGGGAGGGGTGGATCGAGGTCGCGACGCCAGCGGTCAAGGAGAACACGTAGCGGTGCGGGCACTACTGGCAGGCTATCAGGCGTCAGGTGTCTGGTGGGGATCGGTTGTCCCGAATCGAGATTGGCTTCGGTTGGCTCCTCGGCGGTGTGTCGTCTTCGAGATTGTGCGTGGCCGTGTGATGCTTCCGGCACAGGAGGCGGCAGTTGGCAAGGGACGTTTCTCCTCCGTCTGCCCAGTGTTTGTCGTGATGGACGTCACACCACGATGCTGGGGCGAAACAGCCATGCCACGTGCAGTGTTTGTCGCGTTTCTCTATGGCACGACGCAACGCCGGCTTGATGGTGCGGGTCTTTCGGCCAACGTCGAGCGGTTCACCCTCAGAACCCAACACCATCGGGATGATCGCTGCGTCACACGTCATGCGGCGCATCGTGGCTGGCGTCACGAATGCACCGTCGATCTCTGGCAGTTGCTTCAGCCGCCCAGCAAGGATTTCGTAGTCGAGAGTGATGGTGACGTGGGGCTTCTCGCCTGCAGAAGTCACCGCGTCAGTGTTGCGATTGAGCCAGAACGAACAGATGTCGACCATTGCGTCGGCGCGACGTTGTGAGGGCGACCGCAGTTCGCCTGCATCGAGGTTCTGAGGATCACAGATTCCGTTGATGGCCTGTTTGATGATGTGACCGCCCTCAGGTGTGAAAGTGCCCTGGGTGGCCCACAACCCGTCAAAGGTCTGACTGTGGAACAGTCCACGCTGCTGATCGAGCTTCTTGGTGTCGGTGAGCGCCTGGTCATAGTTGACCTGCTGGTCCCAATGCGAGATGGCACGCCGCAGGTCTTCAACCGAGAGGTAGGTTGCGATGTCTGCGAACACGTGTTCATGGTCGGAGAACTCCTCTGGATGCTTGTCGCGCGCTTGGGCAAGCAGTTGCAGCGATCGTTGAGGAACCTCGCCAACCAGCGCCTTGTCGACAATCGTTGGCATGTGTGCCAGCACTCGGCCGGTCTTGACGCTCCCGGATGCTTCGGCGCCTGTCATACGCGTGTGATGCTTCAACCACTGCGTGGTGGACAGGTGATGCTGCACTTCGGCGATCTCACGTCGATCGAACTCGCCGATGCGCACGGCCAGCTCGGCTTGTGCAATGGAGATGTGCTCGACAAGATCAACGATCGACTCCTCGAGGACGTCATCAAACGTCGAGTCGAGATGCTGTTGGAGTTGATCCGCTCTGTTGCTGGGGTCTGTCGCCACACCGAAGACCTTCACCGGGCAGGCCCCGGATAGGTTCTTCATATGCACAAGTTATCGAACATACGTTCGATTGTCAAGAAGAATCTCAGGTATCAGGCGTCAGGTGTCAGGGAAGAGCCGGGTATGGGGCACACGGGAGGGGGCCGCGCCGCACCTTGGAGACCGGAGTGAGGTGAGTTGATCATCAGTGCCCTGATCAATGACTACTGATCAAACCTTGCTCCTCGAGCCAGGCCACGGTCTGATGGATCGTGTCTGCTGGCTCCGTGTAGGTGAAGCGCAGATCCGTAGCTGCCCTCGACCCGTCGAAGCGGTGCCAGTGGAGGAGGGCTGCGATCAACATGCTCCGGTGAATTCGTCGAGACACCACCCACGGCGCGTAGGTCAGGATATGTGGGTAATCGGTTGAGGGTTTGGCGGATGGTGGCTGGCTGTGGTCGGGGTGAACGTGAGCACTGCGAATTCACCAGATCCCATGATGTCGCGGGTTGTGGCGAACCGGGAGACCTCAGAGAATCCTGCACCTGTCCACACGCGCAGGGCTCGAGTATTGCCTGTAGCAATGGTCACACGGAGCAGCGGAGGATCGAGAGTCCCGAGCGCGTAGGCCACAACCGCTGCGACGAACCGGTGTCCCAAGCCAGATCCAGTTTGCTCCGGCTTGACTCCGAGGCCGATGTCGGTCCCGTCCGCGTCGTAGTCGCCACCCGGGACCTGGGCATCATGACCGAACGTGCAGTACCCCACCATGACATCCTCATCGAACAGCGTGTGGCAACGGATTGCTGGCTCAAGGAAGTACGCGACCGCCTCGTCGAGGGTCAAGTCAATGTCGTAGACGCTGTATGGAGGGTCGTAGTGCCAACTGGCGAACTCTCGAACGTCTTGTTCTGTTGCCGGCCTCAACTCGACCATCAGTGACTCCCTGGCATTGCTTGCCGTATGACGGCGAATCTTCGCATATGGTCGCGTCAGCATGGCCATGGGTGCCGCTACGGGCGGCTGTTCAGTCGGGGTAGTAACTCCGTTCATCCATGTGTTGGTTGTAATATTCACCCATGACCGCCGAACACGACCATGAGCAGCGGGAGTCGTCGTGGTCGCGCCTGTGGCACGGTGTCGGCCACCTGGTGGCACATGACCATGACCACGAATCCAGCACGGCGCTGTTCGACACGGGTGCGATCGGTATTCGTGCAACGAAGGTTTCGTTGATCGGTCTGGGGATCACTGCACTGCTCCAGGCGGTGATCGTCGTGTTCTCGGGTTCGGTCGCCCTGTTGTCGGACACCTTGCACAACGTGACCGATGCCTTGACGTCGATTCCGCTGTGGATCGCTTTTGCCCTTGGTCGGCGGGCGGCAACCCGAAGGTACACATATGGGTTCAACCGCATAGAGGACATTGCCGGTCTCCTGATCGTGGCTGTGATCGGCCTCTCGGCAGGTCTCGTGATTTGGGAGTCGGTTCAGCGACTGGTCGAGCCTCGGCTGATAGACCACATCCCTTGGGTTGTCGTTGCTGGGATCATCGGTGCGCTCGGCAACGAACTCGTGGCCAGATACCGGATCAAGATCGGCCAATCGATCGGGTCAGAAGCTTTGGTCACCGATGGTCAACACGCTCGCACCGATGCGCTCACCTCGCTAGCCGTGGTCGCAGCCGGAATCGGTGCCGCCGTGGGTGCCTCCTGGGTCGATCCGGTTGCCGGGCTGGCGGTTGCTGTTCCGATGCTTTGGCTCCTTGTCAAGTCGGCCCGTCGCATGATCCGGCGACTGAGCGACGGTATCGAACCCGAGATCGTCGACGAGATTTCATCAATCATCCAAGACGTTGAGGGTGTCGACGCAGTCGGAGCGCTCAGAGCCCGGTGGCACGGTCACCAGCTCAGGATTACCGCATCAGTCTCGGTCGATCCCGAAATAGCCGTTCGGCAAGGTCACGATATCGCTCACAACGTCGAACACGAGTTGCTGCACCATTTCACGACTCCGATCGCCGTGACGATCCACATCGAACCCCACGATCAAGCCGACCGTCACGACAGCATCGCCCACCACTCCACGCGTAACCGGCCATAGGTGCGGCGAAGGGGTGCATAGGTGGTTCGCCCTGGGATTCTTGGAGACTCTCGAGTGTGGAAAGATGAGAGTCATGTCAACAGAAATCACACCAGGAAAGCCGACGACGCGTCGGTATACGAAACAGGAGAAGGATCAGGCTGTTCGTCTCGTATTTGAGCTTCGTCGGGAGCTTGGTACGACCCAGGGCACGGTGGTCCGGATTGCTGACCAGTTGGGGTACGGCACCGAGTCGTTGCGCCGCTGGGTGGCTCAGGCTGAGGTTGATGCTGGGGATGCGCCTGGCATGTCGAGTGCTGAGCGGACAAAGATGAAGAAGCTGGAGCAGGAGAACCGTGAACTGCGCCGGGCCAACGAAATCTTGAAGCGGGCTTCGGCTTTCTTCGCGGCGGAGCTCGACCGCCCACACAAGTAATGGCCGAGTTCATTGATGAGAATCGTGACAAGTTCGGGGTCGAGCCCATCTGCACCACCCTTGGAGGTGGCCCCATCAACGTACTACGAGTTCAAGTCCCGGGTACCGTCGGCTAGGGCGATGAGGGATGCGGTGATGATGCCGATCCTGTTGGCCCTGTTCCAGGCGAACTATTCGGTGTACGGGGTACGGGGTACGGAAGCTGTGGGTTGCTGCCACACGTGCCGGGCACGACATTGGTCGTGACCAGGTAGGGCGTCTGATGAAACAGCTTGATATCCAAGGCGTGTCACGGCGTAAGAAGATACGTACCACCATTCGGGACAAGTCGGCCACACGGCCACCGGATCTGGTGGATCGTGACTTCACCGCGGATGCACCGAACCAGTTGTGGGTTTCGGATCTCGAGCGCCACGAGGCGCCATTGAACCGAGTGGTGATGAAAGGACACCACGGTGGGCCTGTCGCAGCAGGCACACAGAAGCTGAGGGCAGCCTGATCCGGGGAACGCCGGGGAGGGTGGACAGCAGCCCTGACAAAGCCGGGACGGGCCAGCACCGTCAGATGGTTACGGGTCCGGCAAGCAAGACGAGAAGGTGTAACGAGAGTGAATCAACGTCTGAAAGCCCCTCAAGAGAATCCCACCAGCTCGAACCTGACGGATGTGGGCTGGGCAGCGGTGCGCACCCGAACTGGAAGGTTTGGGGAACTCTACGACCGGTTCTATGTCGCTGGTCCAGAGGCCACGGTGAATGCCTGCGGCGTAGCCGTGGCGATGCCGCAGGGGCATAGTTGGACGCCTCCCTTGTTGAACGGTTCAAAGGTGAACGTGGGAACCATCCCGACGGTCCCTCCCTACGGTCAAGCCAGGATTGTGGGTGGGAAGGTCCGTTGCCGGCTGATGCTGTTGGGATGGGGCGGAGGACCCGTAGTAGTCCGAGGCCGGGAAAGCCGGTCACATGGCGAAGGGGTCCAGTGTGTTCGCAGCAGAAATGCTGATCGAGGAGGTCGCTGGTGAATACCGGCGCTCCGCTACCGAGCCTCGATGAGGCGAAGGGGCGGGTACTCGTGATGCAGACGAAGCTGCACCAATGGGCGACCAGTGATCCTGGCCGCTGTTTCGATGACCTGCACAACCTCGTGTATGACCCGGCGTTCCTCGTCGTGGCGTGGCACCGGGTGCGTGGGAACCGAGGCGCACGCACGGCTGGGATCGACGGGGTGACACCTCACTCGGTGGGTTCACGGGCCACTCGGATGCTCGGCAAGCTGAGAGATGATCTCAAGGCTCGCCGTTTCCGACCAGAACCGGTGCGGGAGGTGATGATCCCCAAGACTGCGGGCAAGGTCCGTCGTCTTGGCATCCCAACCACAACGGATCGGGTTGTGCAGGCCTCACTCAAGCTGGTGCTCGAACCGATCTTCGAGGCGGACTTCAAACCATCATCGTATGGTTTCCGTCCGAAGCGTCGAGTCCAGGACGCGATCGCTGAGATTCACTACTACGGGTCACCCAGTCGGAATTACCACTGGGTGTTCGAAGCAGATATCGAGGCGTGTTTCGACGAGATCGACCACACGGCCCTGATGGGTCGTGTGCGGAAACGGATCGGAGACAAACGAGTCCTGAAACTGATCCGGGCGTTTCTACGCGCAGGGATTCTCACTGAGGATCACCGCCGTAGAGGCACGATCACCGGCACACCCCAAGGCGGCATCCTCTCACCGTTGCTGGCCAACATCGCCCTGTCTGTACTCGACGAGCACTTCGCCGATAAGTGGGAAGCGCTCGGACCTGCATGGACACGCGCCAAATGTCGTCGTGCCGGGGAACCGGTCATGAAACTCGTCCGCTACGCAGACGACTTCGTGGTCATGATTCACGGCACACGCAGCGACGCTGAAGCGCTCTGGGACGAAGTCGGTAGCGTGCTTGCTCCGATGGGCCTGCGCCTATCGCAAGACAAGACGAGGGTCTGCCACCTCAACGAGGGGTTCGACTTTCTCGGGTTCCGTATCCAGCGGAGACCCAAGCCAGGCACGAACCAGTGGCACGTGTATACGTATCCATCCCGCAAGTCGCTTCAAGCGATCAAGGACAAGATTCGTAGACTCACGCGCCGCAGCATGCATCGAACGCTTGCCGACCTGCTTGCCCGGTTGAACCCGGTGCTGCGGGGATGGTGTAACTATTTCCGTTACGGAGTATCGAAACGGACGTTCGGCTATATCGACCACTTCGCCTTTTGGCGGGTCGTACGCTGGCTACGTAAACGACACCTCGGACTGAACTGGGGGACCCTCCGACGACGCCACTTCCCACAATGGGAAATCAGCGCCGACGGATACGACATGTTCCGGCCACGAGCAGTAACGGTCAGCCGTTACCGCTACCGGGGCACCAAGATCCCCACACCATGGACAAGCCAAGCAACAGGACCAGCCGCACCAGCGGTATGAACACATGGAGAGCCGGATGCAGTGAAAGCTGCACGTCCGGTTCGGAGGGCGGGCCGGAGAAACCCACCGATCGAAAGACGACAGGGCGCTCCGGTCCGACCCCTACACCTATGTGCCGACCTGGGACGCAATGGGATATGTGTGTTTCATCATCGACGCATTCTCACGTCGGATCGTTGGGTGGCGTGTTGCTGCTCATATGCGTACCGAGATGGTGCTCGACGCCCTCGAGATGGCACGGTGGCAGAGAGGCACCCGCCTCGAAGGCTTGGTTGCGCATTCAGATGCCGGCTCCCAGTACACATCGATCCGATATGGGGAACGCCTCGACGAGATCGGGGCCGTCCCCTCGATCGGATCGATTGGTGATTCCTATGACAATGCGCTGGCTGAATCGGTGAACAGTCTCTACAAGACCGAGCTGATCTACGGACCGAACCAGGGGCCGTGGCGCACCGTTGAAGAGGTTGAACTTGCGACGTTGAGTTGGGTCCACTGGTACAACACCCAGCGGATCCACGGCTACCTCGACAACATCCCGCCAGCCGAATACGAGGACGCCTACCATACCGAAAGGAGCGACAAACAACCGGTTGGAAACCAATAGAAACAGTCTCCAACGAACCCAGTACGCACCAGTTCGTGGTTTGGTGGACGGGTGGTGGTTGTTCTGGGCGAGCAGTGCGCTCGTGAGGCATTCCTAACAGGCATCTGCAACCACCTGGCGAGGGGTGCGTAGGTGCCGTTGTGTGGGGGCTTGGGATTAAGTAGTGTTGTTGGGATGAGTACATCTGACCGGAATCCAGATGCGTTACTGGATGGCCAAGAGCCGGTTGGTCGCCACGTGTCAGTTGGGGGCACGACCCTGTACGTCGAGGAGCAGGGTTCGGGTGCGGCAGTGTTGCTGATCGGTGCTGCCGATGAGGACGCCGAGTTCTATCGGGGAATCGCTGATCGTCTTGCTTCAGGCTACAGGGTGGTTACCTACGACCGTCGTGGCACCGGGCGAAGTGGACGAGAGGATTGGCCGTCCGACTCAGTTCGCCACGCCGACGACGCTGCTGACCTGATTAGCAGCCTGGGATTGGAGGATGTGACGGTTCTGGGGGCGAGTGCAGGTGGATTGGTGGCCTTGGGTCTCGGGTTAGGTCATCCGGATCTGGTGAAGACGGTGCTGTGTTTCGAACCGGGGCTGTTTCATGCGACCAGCGAGGGCAGGGCGCTTCAACTCCATGCCGAGCCGGCTGTCGAGGGACATCTCAACGCAAACCCGGGTGACTGGTCGGGTGCCGTGGATGCCTTGGGACGGGCAGCGGCTAGTTCGGTTTCGGACATGTCGAGCTTGTTCTCTCCTCCGCAAGGACGAGATTGGTTTTCCCGTCGAGCCGATGGGAACGCTGAGGCACTAATACGTGGAGACCTACTCCTCACACGGGAGACGTTCGACCTGGAGGCTGTCGGCGATTGCCCGGCAAACCTGCGATTCGCATACGGCACTGCATCTCTGCCAGTATTTCGAGGAATCGCAACCCACCTTGCGTCCCGCCGTGCAGAGTTACCGGACGCCCTCGAAGACGTGGGTCACAGCGTCTTCTACCACCCAGACCCAACAGCGAATTACATCAGCAGCTGGCTGTAAAGACCGCCCATAACCGGCTTAAGGGGTATCCACTTCGGTACAGTGGTGGGGCGAAAAGCGCTCTGGGCGACCGT
>CBETWC010000032.1:0-9914 GCA_965539925.1 uncultured bacterium | reverse complement strand
AGTGATTGGTTACCACCCAGCCGGAATCCGGGTACTCGATCGCCCGGATCACAGAGATTCCCTCCGCACCATCAGGATCAGCGGTCGTCGAGAGCCTGTTCAACATGGCGACGTAGTAGACCGGACCCTCTCCGGCTACCACCCTGTCGCCGATCGTCTCGACCTGAAATCCGTTCGATTCGGAGAGCTCGATGATCGCTGCCGTGGACTCGGCATCACGATCCATCATTCCGGTCGCTGAATGGACGAAGTTCTTGCTCACGAGACCCATCAGAGCCTCGCCGTCATAGGAATTCCACGCCTCGTTGTAGTCATCGACGAGCGCGTGCAACTCTGCGGGCCCCTCCGTGCCACTCGTCGCTGTCAGGTCGTAGACGACCCAAGCTCCCAGGGCGACAAGGGCAACTGCAAGCACCAAGATCGTCGCGATAAGCCATCGGTTAGCACGATGAGCATCACCGAGCTTGGCGCTGCTCGGTGGCGTGTCGAATGTCGTTGCCATTGCATGTTCCTTTCTCTTCATTCTCAGGCCGCCTCCTGCACCACGAATCGCATGGACCATGAGTCCCATCGCGATGACGGCGAGAGCGGCCGCGATACCCAGCATGAGCCAGCCGACGGCGGCCGATGTGGGGGTTCCGGGATCAGCGAGGTATCCGCCATCGCCGGCTTCGATCCCGGGTTGGCGAATCAGCAGGGCAAGACCGAGTGATCCACCGATGACCAGCGTGGTCATTACAAATCCGAGAGCGGCAGCCAAGCGTGGTGTCGGCTGCCACTTGGGTTCTTTCGCGTGAACCTGCTCGACCACCCGTCCGCCAGCGAAAACGTCCTCAGCGGTTACGCGCTCGACATTGGCATCGAGGTAAGCCTGAAGTTGGGTGCGAAGATCAGACATCGACTGTCACCCCCAGTTCAGCGCGGAGTTTGGAGAGTCCTCGCTCCACGTGTGTGCGCACGGTCCAACGCGAGGAGCCGACGAGATCAGCAACCTCGCGTTCCGTATATCCGAGACCATGGATGAGCACCACGGCAACACGCTGATTCCTCGATAGATGACTCAGCGCACCAGGGAGCTCGGGGTAGATGCTCGGCTGCTCGACCGGAGCGACCTCGGGGAACAGGACGCGAGGTTTGCAGTACCGTCTCGCCTTGCTCTGGCCCACGCGGTAGAGATAGCCAGCGGGGTTGGCCATGGTCTTCAGGTGCTCCCACGCCCATGTGAGGGCATCAGCAGTCACCTCCGATCCCGTCTCGATTCCGTAGGCCGCGGCGAGGGCATAGGAGAGCCGCGGCTCGGTCTCCTTGACAAAGCGTGTGAACTCCCTCTGATCCGGGTCGTTCTCGTGTCGCATTCGTCACCTCACCCTTATAGAGCATCCACCCTCGACGGCTGGGCGACAAGGAGATTCTTCCGCCGGGGAGGGTGTGCCGGAACCGCTGGTATCTTCTCGATGCGCGGGCCTGTAGCTCCAATGGCAGAGCAGCGGACTTTTAATCCGAAGCGTGTGGGTTCGAGTCCCACCGGGCCCACGAATCAGATCGTTCGCCGCGCTCACTGCCAGAATCCAGAATCCGGATCGTTCGCTGACGCTCACTCTCAGATGCGAGGATCCGGTTGTCAGGAATCTGGTGTCCGGAGTCTGGTGTCTGCAGTAGGTTCGCGTCCCACCGGGCACACAACAGCCACGTCGCGAACCCAGGGTTCGTACCACCGAAAACGGGGGCTGGAACCCTGGGTTCGCAGGCTTCGGTAGCCTGCGGGGTATGGAACAGACTCGCTTTGCGGCACGGCGCGCCGCGTTCATGGAAGAGCTTGGGGACACGATCGCAGTGATCCCAGCGGGCAAGATGCAGATCCGCAACGACGATGTCGAGCACGCGTTCAGACAGAACTCGGACTTCTTCTTCCTCACCGGATTCTCCGAGCCGGATTCAATCGCGGTGTTTGACCCGGCGCACGACACCGAACCGTATACGCTCTTCGTCCGAGCACGTGATCCTGAGATGGAAGCTTGGACCGGTCTGCGAGCAGGCACCGAAGGTGCTGTCGACCGGTTTGGCGCCGATGCAGCACACAACCTCGAGGAGTTCGATGGCTGGCTCAGGAACCGACTCGTTAGGCACACCTCGGTTGGCTACACGCTCGGTGGTCCGAACGATGATCGCATCGTCGGCACGATCTCATCTGCCCGCGCCCACGCACGCAGAGCAGGAGTCATCACCCCTGATACGGTGACCGACCCTCAGACGATCCTTCACGAGATGAGGCTCTTCAAGTCCCCCGAAGAGATCGATGCACTCAGAGAAGCATGCCGGATCAGCGCCCTCGCCCACGCCGAGACGATGCGGTTCACGCAACCAGGTATGAGCGAGCGTCAGGTGCAGGCTGCCATCGAATACACATTCATGGCAATGGACTCCGAACGAGTCGGCTACGGCAGCATTGTTGCAGGGGGAGTCAACGCAACGATCCTGCACTACGTGGAGAACGACCAAACCCTCAACGATGGCGAGCTGCTTCTGATCGATGCAGGCGCCGAGTACCGGCACCTGACGGCAGACATCACCCGGACCTTCCCGATCAATGGCGTGTTCACTCCGCCCCAGCGCGCCGTCTATGAACTTGTGCTTGATGCTGCAGAGCAGGTGATCGCGATGTGCGCTCCCCGATTCCCGTACTCCGCCATGCATGACAAGGCTGTAGAAGTCCTCTCGTATGGACTTGTTGACCTCGGACTCCTCCCCGGCTCCGGACAGGAAGTCATCGAGAAGGGTTGGTACCGTCAGTTCTTCTTCCACGGCACCGGTCACTGGCTCGGCATCGATGTACATGACGCCGGGTCCTACAAGGCCAACGAAGCAGGTCGACCCCTCGAGCCGGCGATGGCATTCACCGTGGAACCCGGTCTGTACATGGCACCCCACAAGACGTTGGTGTCCTTGTCGAACGCCTCGTACGACCCGGTCGAGGCGATGCAGCTGACCTACGAAATCGGTGCTGGCAAGGCAAAGGCTGAGTTCGCACGGCGGACAGAGGAAGCCGGTACGACCGACTTCGCTGTTCCCGAGGAGTTCCTGGGTATCGGCGTACGCATAGAGGACAACATCCTCATCACGGACAGTGGCCACGAAAACTTGAGTTCAGGAGCACCCGTCGATCCCGATGAGATCGAAGCTGTCTGCGCCGAGGAGTCAGCGCTTCCGTCGTTCGCCTGATCAGCCTTCTGCCGTCATCTGGCGCCGCAGATCCGCGATCGTACTTGACGCTGAGTCCGGCTTGACCCCGAGTCGTGGGAGTTTCGCCGAGTTCCGACTGTAGCGACTCTCGATAGGCTCGCGTGGGGCCTCATGATTCTCAGGTTCCTCCACAGGGGGCTTCCGCCTCGGCACTGATGGCGAGTAGTCGATCGGCTCTGTCATGCGGGGGCGCGTGTCTTCGATGGGGTCGACGCGTGACTGATCCTTGAGCGCTCGGGCTTCTTCAAGGGCTTGGATGGCTTCACTCCTGATGGCGTCAAGCGAGTCATCGACAGGGACATCCTCCGTGGTCTCTGCAGCGCTGATGCGATCTCGCAAAGACGAACCGTCACTCGAGTCCAGCGGTACCTCTGAGACGAAAGCAGCTTCCGAACGAAGTCGTTCGTTCTCGGTTCGCACTTCATCGACAGTGGCAAGCTCAGCTTCCAAGAGCTCTATCCGCTCGCTCGCAAATACCGCCGAATCGGCGGCGTCGGCACGCATCAGCTCAATCTGGGATTCAAGCTCAGAGACAAGAGCGACCTGGGCTTCAAGCGCCTCAATGGATTCGCCTGATTCGGAGTCCGAAGCGTCAGCATTCGCACGCAACTGCTCGATCTGAGACTCAAGCTCACCAACCAACTCATTCGCCGTTGAACTATCAGCCTCCGCGTTCGCACGCAGACGCTCATTCTCAGAACGCAAATCCTCTATCGAGCCCAACTCGGACTCGAGATGACCAATACGCTCAGCAGACTCACCCGCCACAATCTCAGCATGACCACGCAACTGCTCGATCTGAGACTCAAGAGCCTCCACAGTCTCGTTGGTAGCGACGCCCGACGTCTCAGCATCGACACGCAGGCGCTCATTCTCAGAACGCAAATCCTCTATTGCACCCATCTCGGACTCGAACTCATCAAGCTTCGCCTGAGATGCAGCGGCTTCCCCTTCGGCGTTGGCCCGAATCCCAACGGCTTCCTGCTGGGCGAGTTCGATCATCCCAAAGGCCGTCTCTTCCGCATCAGCAAGCTCGTCAGCCTTATCCCTTGCTGAATCAAGGAGCGTCCTGGCTTGGTCCTGTATCGACGCGGACTCGATTCGGATCAGCTCCGCGTCATCGCGGGCCAACTGGAGAACGGCATCGGCTTCCTCTTTCGTTGCTCGAGAGGCTGAGGACCGGAGTTCTGTCTCCTCACGTTCCGCGGCGACTTCTTCTCGGATCTCCGCGGCTTCGTTCTTGGCCGCCTCAAGGATCTGCTGCGCCTTCTGCTTTGCGTTTCCGACTTCTTCGATCTGCTCGCGAGCCGCTGCAGTCTGCTCACGCATCCGGGCGACATCCTCCGTTGCGGAAGCTCTTGTCGCCGCAGTCTCCTCGCGAATCGACTCGAGTTCCACCCGCGCCGACTTCGTCTGTTCCTCCAGTGCTTCGCGCTGTTGTGAGATCTCCTCTGCAGCGGAAGTCGCTTCCAGCTTGACAGATCGCGCTTCCTCGGTGAGCTCGAGTGCAATCCTCTCTGCTTCGACAAGCTCTTCATCAACCCGAAGGGCCTTCTCCTCGGCACTGCGGAGCTTCGCCTCTGCTGCCTCAAGCTTCGATTGCACCTCATCAACGATCGCATCACTGGCCACGAGACGCTGCTCGGCGATACTCAACTTCGCTTCGGCGTCTGCATGAACGGTGAGTACTTCTTCGTTGGCGGCAGCAACATGCGCTTGACGTTCGGACTCCGCCCTGCCAATCGCCTTCTTCGCGGCGACCACCTTCAGCTGGATCTCAGAGATCGTCTCAGCAGACTGGAGCTCCGCATCAGCGAGCTTCGCTTCAGCCACGGATTTCGCCTTGGACAGCAATTCGCCGGCCTCGATCTGAGCGGACTCCTTGAGTTCTGCACCAGCACGCTCCGCGTCCTCTCGGAGTTCTGTCGCCTTGCGATCAGCCTCAGAATGCAATTCATCGATCTCGTGCATCGCAGCTTCGGATGCTTCCCTCACCGAGGTCTCCACGGTGGTCCTGAGATCCTCGGCCTCTGATACGAACCGGTCAGCAGTGGCTCGCATCCCCTCAGTCTCACGCAGCGCTGCTGCATTGCGGTTCTCGATCTCGGATTCTGCCGCTTCTCGCATGGCCTCTATCTCGGCCGTTGCAGCGGACTTCAGTTCGTCGATGGCCAGCTCTGCCGCAGCCTTGATCTCGTTGGACTCGTTCAACAGCCCTTCGGCTTCGGCTTCGGCCTTGGCGCGGAACGCGTTGGCGTCGTCAATGAGTTGCTTCGCGGCAAATTCGGCCTCGGTGCGATTCTGCTTCGCCTCCTCATTGGCATGAGCCAGGAGGAGATCAGCTTCCGTGTTCTTGCGGTTCGCTTCCTCCCGGAACTCCTGGGCCTCTTCCCTCAGAGCCTCAGCTCCATCCTGGGCCGTCTTCAACGTTTCGGCCGCGGCCTCTTCAGCCCCAGTTGCCATGGCCGTGAGGTTCTCGAGTTCAACTTCGCGTATCACGATCTCGGCAAGGCGCGCTTCGGCAGCCTGTTCAGCCTCGTCGAGCAGACTCAGTGCCTGCTGTTTGACATCCTCGGCATCGGCCTTTGCCTGATCGCGGAGGCTCTCGGCCTGTGTCGTAAGAGCTTCAGCGTCTTCGGCAGCAGCAGTCCGTGCTGCCTCCATCTGGATCTGGGCCTCAGACACGAGGTACTCGACTCGTTTGGTCGCCTGCTCGTCGCCGCTCTGGATCGATCGCTCTGATGCCTCCTCGGCCATGAGCAGCATCTCCTGGACGCGCTCCTCAGCCTCACCAGTGGCCTTCTGCGCAGCAGCTCTCGCCGACTCGACCTCAGCCTGCGCCGACGCCACGAGAGCATCGGCATCAGCGCGGATCTTGTCCGCTGCGGCCTCAGCATCAGCGATGAGCTCCATCGACTGTTCCTCTGCACGGCGCAGTGTTCCAACAGGATCGATTTCCACGCCTTGTCCAGACTCGGTTGTCTGTGCCGCAGCGATGAGCGCATCGATCTCTTCCCTGACCCTGTTTCGCTCAGCAGAAAGCTCCTCGAGTCGCCCTTCAGCCTCATCAGCATCTGCGCGTATCTGAACGGCTTGTTGCTGCGCATCTTCGATGATCCCAGCCGCCTCGCGCTTGGCTGCATCGAGGTCTGCAGGAAGCTCACCCTCTGGGGCGCCGGCATCCTCAAGAACTGCCTCAGCTTTGGCCTGCGCCGCGCTCTCGATCTCGGAGGCCTGCTTGCGCGCGCGATCCAGAATTCGATCCTTCGATTCGAGCACTGCGGCAATCGCTGTGTCAACCGTCTGACCCTCCGCGTCCTTGACTCTCTGCGCCTCGAATTCGGCTTGGTGGAGTCGCAATTTCGCCTCTTGTGCCCAGTCCTCGAGATCACGGAAATTCGTCTCGAGTTCACCAAGGAATGCACGAACCTCGCGCTTGTCATATCCCTTTCGAGAAGTTGTGAACTCGCGTTCATCGATGGAGACCGGGAGGTCAGGATTGTTCTTGCTCACACGCCGTCCGTTTCTGCTCTTCTCTAGGTTTCGGTCGGCACGCTGTAACCCTTTACGGGTTTGGTGTCTAGTGCGCGAAAAGGAAGCAGAAGGTGGGAGGTAGAAAATAGAAAGTGGAAGGTAGAAGGAGCGGGTTCCGGCCTCTACTCCTGGCGTCTTTTGTCTTTTGTCGAGCGCAAGCCCTCTACTTGTTCGTCATCGACTCTTCGAGCCAGGATGCGAGTTCTTCGCCGACCTGGTTGGCTTGGGACAGCAGAGCGTTCTCAGACGCTTGCCACGCGCCGTCGGCGGGGAACGCCGTCACGAGATCCACGTAGACCTTGAGTTTCGGTTCGGTGCCCGATGGACGCGCAAGCACGCGACCCATGTCTCCGAGGTCGAGCTCGATCAGGTTCGTCGCGCCGAGATACCGCGGACGATCGGCGGCACCAACGGAGTAGTCCACGACGGAATCGACTTCGAGACCCGCGATCGAGGAAGGGGGTTCGCTTCGCAGCCGAGCCATTGCGGCAGCAATCTCGTTGACACCCGATGGCGTGTCTCTCCGAATCGACACCTGCGTCGAGACCCAGATGCCGTACTTGCGGTACAGGTCACCGAGCCGGTCCAGAACGATGGAGCCTTCAGCTGCGGCTTCAGCGGCAAGGGTCGCGAACGCGACTGCTGCTGAGATGCCGTCCTTGTCTCGTACCGCGGTGCCCACAGAGTATCCAAGCGCTTCCTCGAACCCGAGCACAAGCTCCCCAGCACCCTCGCTTTCGAGATCAAGCGCCGCATTCCAGACCCACTTGAATCCGGTCAACGACTGGCGCCACACGGCATCGTGCTCGTCGGCGATGCGGCCGAGCATGGGTGTCGAAACGATCGAGTTGACCACGGTGCCACCCTGCTGGTCTCCATGTCGAAGGAGGAACTCAGCCAGGAGACAGCCAATCTGGTTTCCGGTGAGCGGCCTCCACACGCCACCGGGTGCTGGCACGGAAACAGCCAGCCGATCCGTGTCCGGATCGTTCGCCAGCACCATGTCGGCGTCGAGCGATCCAGCAAGCTCGTGGGCGAGGTCAAGGGCGCCGGGCTCTTCGGGATTCGGGAACGACACCGTCGGAAACGTGCCATCGGGAGCGAACTGCCTCGCCACAGGGTTCACCTGCTTGAACCCAAATCTGCGTAATGCCTCAGTAACCGACTTCCCGCCCACGCCGTGCATGGCGGTGTACACGATCGAGATGCCCCTGTCGCCAGTCACGGCAGGAAGCGATGCCGCAAGATCGTGCAGGTAGTCGTCGAACAGCTCAGGACCGATGGCCTCGACATTCGGGTCAAAGTATGGGTCCGCTGCTCTTGGAACCTCATTGGCCGGGCCGACGGATGCGATCTGCTCGGCGATATCGGTATCCATCGGTGGCACGATCTGAGCGCCGTTGGCCGCGTACACCTTGTATCCGTTGTCTGCTGGTGGGTTATGCGATGCCGTGATGACGATCGAGGCACAAGCGTTCATTGACAGGCCTGCATAGGCAACGAGCGGCGTAGGCGTTGGGTCCCCGAAGTACCTCACGCTGAAACCCGCGGCGACAAGCACACCGATCGTATCTGCCTGGAATGACTCCGACGATGGCCGGGCATCTCTGCCGATGGCAATGAGACGTTGATCCGGCTCCGTGTGCGCGAGGAGGTACGAGGCGAGACCCGCTGTGGCGAGGATCACCGAGGCTCGATTCATCCTGTTCGAGCCGCCCTCCACGACACCGCGGATCCCTGCGGTTCCGAACTCGAGCTTTCCGTCCATTCGATCCTCGAGCTCGTCTGTTGCCCCTTCGGCGAGCAAGGCGCTCAACTCAGCGCGTGTTTCGGGATCGGGATCGCCATCGATCCATGCCTGTGTGATTGCAAGAATGTCGCTCATACCACCAGAGTACAGATCATCTCGTTCTCGATTCTTTCCTGGCGCCTGATGCCTGGCGCCTGATGCCTGACATCCAATTTCTCGCACCGCTGCGCGATGCCTACGCTTCGACCATGACTTCGCAACTTGGACCCCAATACCGCACAGAGACGCTGAACGAGCTTGATGGGGGGAGCTTCGACGTCGTTGTCATCGGCGGAGGCATCACTGGGGTTGGTTGCGCCCTGGACGCCGTCTCACGGGGACTCTCGGTTGCCCTCATCGAGCAACGCGATCTCGGGTCTGGCACGTCGAGCAGATCCTCGAAGCTCGTCCACGGCGGCCTTCGCTATCTCGAACAGCTCGACTTCAAACTCGTGAGAGAAGCTCTCCGCGAAAGAGGACTGCTGCGCCAGTCGATAGCACCCCACTTGGTGTGGCCAGTTCCGTTCATCTACCCGATCAAGCACCGTATCTGGGAACGTGCCTACATGGCTGTTGGCATCTCGGTATACGACGGGCTGGCGAAGCTGGGACACAGCACGCTTCCGCGCCAGTGGCACCTGGGACGCAAGGACCTGAAACGTGTCTTCCCGGGCATCAAGGCGGACGAATTCGTCGGGGGGATCCGGTACTACGACGCTGGTACAGATGACGCACGGCTTGTGGTCGCCATTGCTCGAACAGCAGCCGACGAGGGCGCACGGATCCTGTCGAGCGCTCGGGTAACGGGTCTTGGCCGCGACGATTCGGGCAGGATCAGCTCGGTTGAAGCCACATGTCTTGAGACGGGAAAGAAGCTCACGATCGGTGCATCGGTCGTGGTCAATGCAACGGGCGTGTGGACGGATGCGACGGAGATGCTCGTTGGCGATGCCGAGACAGAAGTGACGGCTTCGAAGGGCATCCACATCGTTGTACCCAAGTCAGCCATCGATTCAACGGTTGGGTTCATCACCAAGACCAAGACAAGCGTCCTTTTCCTGATCCCTCACGGTGAGTTCTGGATCATTGGTACGACCGACACACCCTGGGAACTCGACCTGGCCCATCCTGCGGCAAGCCAACGAGACATCGCGTACGTCCTCGAACAAGCGAACAAGATCCTCGAACGACAGCTGACACCCGACGACGTTGTGGGCGTCTTCGCAGGCCTCCGACCTCTGGTGACCGGAAACGCTGAATCAACGGCCAAACTGTCGAGAGAGCACAGCATCACAGAGCCGGTACCCGGCCTCATCACGATCGCTGGTGGCAAGCTGACGACCTACCGAGT
>CBETWC010000031.1:0-9936 GCA_965539925.1 uncultured bacterium | reverse complement strand
CCCGCTGATCCCATTTCGCGCGCCTTCGCGAGATAAGGGACGGGTTGTGGGGGGAGCGACGGGAGTTGTGTATCGACGGCTTCACCATCAAGGACCTCAGCGATTGGTGACGCGGTTGCCGGTGCAATGGTGATGGCCTCTTCGCCGGCACGTTGGATGAACGCTGCGGAGCCCTTCTCACAGTGTCCGAGGCAGGGGGATCTCACCCAGGCGCCGTCACCGTTCGGCGTGCCTTCGGGTCCTATCTCGGCCTCGAGGTCCTCAATGAGAGAGGCTGAGCCGTTCGCCATGCAGACGATGTCATCACAGACATGTGCGACGCGTGCTGGCCGGGGTTCGGTTGCGATGAGGTCGTAGAACGTAGCGACGCCGTACGCCTCGGCCGGTGAAACGGGAATCCGCTGGGAGATGTAGTTGAGTGCCCCATGGCTGACCCACCCGATCGCATCCTGCACTGCGTGGAGTGCCGGGAGGAGCAGATGGCGATTCTCCTGTGCACCGTGGAAACCGCCGTATGCAACATGGTCGTCCGCTGGAGAGCGTTCGACAGCACCACTCCATGTCGAATCAGGATCGCCCAGGAGTGCATCGACTGCTGCCCGTTCTTCGGCGGTGGGTGCATCGGTGGTCGTCCGGTAGTCGATGGTGTCCTCTTTCTCCTGAGTACATGATGGTCGGTTGTCAGGACCAAGGCAGCCAACAGCGTAGAAACATCCTCACAATCTGGGAAAGCCGAGGATGAGTCCGATGGTCATACGAAACACAAGGCACCTCCCACCAAGTGGTCATGGTGTTATGGTCTCACCGGGAAATTCGAGATAGAGGGGGATTCCATGGAAACACGGTCTTGTTCGCGCGTTGCCAGCTTCAGGGCATCTGCTGCCGCCATTCTTGCGCTCGCACTCGTCGCAACCGCGTGCTCGGGGCCGAGTGCGGAAGACGGAGAGACTTCTGTTGAGCCAACAGCGGCGTCGTCCGGCCTGAGCCTCGGTGACGTGTCGATCGATTCTTCGAGCATCGAAGAACTCGACGTTATCCGGTTCAGCGGGATCGATCGCGATGGGGACCTTGGCGGGCTGGCTCTCCAGGGCATCACGCAGAGTCTGGAACCCATGGATATGTTGCTGTTCCTCGACGATGCCGGGTTGTACACAATCTTCCCGCTTCATCCCGAGAATCCGGGGAGCGGTGGCGACATTGTTCTCCGGTTGAGTGCAGGTGAACAGAACTTCAAGGATTTCGATGTTGAGATTCGCGGTTTACCGGCGGCACCAGGTGCCTGGGGTCGTGCCGTGGACGCGATGATCGAAGGTCTCGAATCAAGGGCAGACCAACTCGGAACGAGCCTCGAAGAGATTGCTCATACGGCGATGACTGACTTGGACAATCGTGCGGCGATCATCAAGTTGGTCGCCGGCTATGTCGATGACGGATCGACCAACGACCTCGAGAGCTTGCTTGTTCGACCCGGTGAGGAATTCTCTGCCGACGAGGTGGATCTGATTGATTCGATCGTCGAGAAGATTGGCCTTGAGCAACTGGTCCTTCCGTCGTCCGATATGGACAACCCGCAAGCCTTCGCTCCATATGCCGAAACGGTGACAGCGCCTACCGGGGATCAGGATTTCAACGCCGTCAGGGCCGTGTTTGCCCAGTCGAACTCTTGTTGGGAGAATCACATCCAGATCGCTGGTGGTGATGAACTCGCTGACGCGCTGAAGATGGGTCTCGATGCCAGAGAAGCTCTGAACGACCCGCTGTATCGAGATGTTGGCGATGTGGTCTCGGGAACGGCCGCTGCAGCTGGCGTGATTGCGGTCGTAGGAGTGGCAACCGGTGTGCTCGCAGCCCCAGCTCTCACGGTCGCTGCTGGCTTGGGGGCGGTGAGCACGATGTACACAACCGACAAGCTTGTGCGTGAAGTAGATGCGGGGAGCTACCCCACGATGTTTGTGACCCTTGATGCGGCGGTCGACAAACCAACCTTCAATGAGGACTACACCGAGCGCGGGAATATCACCGGGGTCAAGGTCACCGCATCATCTACGGGTTTCAACGCCACAGACGAGTTGGCGAGCATTGCTGCAGCTCTTGTTGGGGGAGCGACTGGTTTCGGGACGGGCATCGCGGCCGGCGAGAAGGGTGCTGCTGAAAGACTTCCCGGCGTGGTGAACGCGGCAATGGGCACCCACGGAATGCTCCAAGACTCCGCGATAGCGGGAGCCATCAAGGAGGGAAGGGGTCTGCTTGAATTCTGTGCGAAGCGGTGGATCGTCGACATCAAGGATGAGGAGTTCGTCGAAGTCCTAGCCGTCAACAAGAACGTGAAGGTCGACTCTTCCTCTTGGACATACGAGCCGGAGAAGGTCGGGGACGATATTCTCCGGTTCGAAACGAAGGCATCGGTCTTCCATGGTGTCTACGCGATCGCGGATGTTGCGGTCGAGACAAAGAAACTCGGTGTCGTTGCCGAGCCAGCCAAGATCCAAGTGAAACGCGCTGGAGATCCCGTCGACATCACCGCAACTCTCGAGAATGCCGATACGTGGGACCTGGCGTGGGAGAAGACTCAGGGCACATGGCTGGACGGATTGGGAGACGCTACCGAATTCAGGGTGACCCAGCGCCAACTCGAAACACCGACGGACAAGAACCTCTATCCATTCACGGTGACAATGACATCACTCAGTAAGACTGGTCTGAGAGAGGGTGCAACCGACAAGCGAACAGCGAAGGTCACCATCACGCTTCGGGATCTGATTGTGGCACCGGATCCAGGCCGGGTTCGAACGAAGGGTGAACTCTTGTTTACCGCCACCGATCTTGATGGAGTTACACGCGAAGTCACATGGATGGCAACGGGTGGCACGATTGGCGAAAGCTCCGGTGTCTACACGGCCGGCAAGACGCCAGGCACGTACTCGGTGACCGCTACGGCAGTGGATGATCCCAGCGTCGTCGAGACGGTGAGCGTCTCGATCCATGACGGTGAGTGCGTCATCGGGTCGTGGTTGCTTCGGAGTGACGAGTTCTTCTCCGAGATCGGCCAAACCATGGAACAGCAGGTCTCGTATCGTTCAGGGGAGAACAGGCTGATCGTGAGAGAGGACGGCACGTACACGGCGATTCGGGACGAATGGTCGTATGCGATCGAAACGCCCGATGGGAACGTGGTCGGGATCATTTCTGCCGAAGACGGTGGTACGTGGTTGACCACAGAGACCCACCTGTTCTTTGATGATGCAGGTGGTGGCGACGTGAACGTTGGTCTTTACATGGAGGTTGGAGGAAAGCTCGTCCCGTTTCCGTTCAATGTAGGGTCAACCCAGGTTCCCGCCGAACCCGTCTCGGGGGAGTATCTGTACCTCTGTGAGGATGATGTGTTCTCGGTTCTGACCGGGGGTATAACGTCGGTCTTTGACCGTGTCGACGGTTAGATCCCAGTTCTCTCGATGCGAACGGTCGTGGCTTTGAACTCGGCCGTGCCGGACTTGGGGTCCCGTGCGTCGATGTCGAGTCCGGCTCGCCAAGAAGTGTGTCGACGACTGCCTTCTCCTCGGCAGTCGGTGCGTCAGTTGTGGTTCGGTATTCGATGGTGTCCTCGTTTCACGACATACATGATGGTCGCCCGCGGAGAGCAAAGCAGACATGAGCGCCAGACATCCTCACAACCTCGGAACATCGAGGATGAGTCCGACGGTCTCGCGAATCATTGCTAGATCGACTGCGCCCACGTTCCCAATCCTTGGACCCAGACGTCCCGACGAAATGGCACGAATCTGATGACATTGGGCGGCGGATCGCATATCGAGTCCGTTCGACTCCTTCGGTTCAATCGCGATCTCTGAACTGAATCCGCGAAGGGTCGTCGTAAGCGGGACAACGTGGACGATGGTCGCGGTTTCGTCGAGGATGTCCTGCGACGTCACCACGACTGCGGGACGAGCGAACCCTGCCTTTCGGCCGGAGGGCAACCCGAAGTCGAGGGAGACGATGTCACCCGAAGTCAGCATCGAGCCACTCGATTTCCTCGGGTGTCGGATCGGCTGCCAGCTGCCTGCCGATCTCTCGTTGGCGTAGACGCCTCACAGCGATGGCAACGGTCTCACCGACGGTCGTACCCAGGTCTTCCGAGAGCCGCTTCAACTCGGTGTGGGTTGCTATGTCGATACGTACGCTTGTGCTCTGCATGCAATAGAGTATACACAAGTGTATGCAATGCGTCTAGATCTTCTCGATGCGTATGGCGGTCGCCTTGAATTCCGCGGTTCCAGACTTCGGATCCCACGCGTCGATGGTGAGCTGATTCACATCTACGTCATCGGGTGCATGGATGGCCATGAATACGAGACCTCTGCGCAACCCCTGTACGAAGCGGACCTGCACGTCGATGGATCCTCGTCGCGAGGAGATCTTGACGACTTCACCCTCAGCCACATCGAGGTCTGCTGCCTGCTCTGTGGTCATGTCGAGTACTGCGTCGGCCCTGATCGGAGAGCGATAGCCGCCGGATTGGACGCCCGTGTTGTACGAGTCGAGACGTCGGCCGGTGGTGAGGCGGATCGGGTAGTCCTCATCGAGCGGATCGACGGGCGGTACCCAGTTGACGGGCGAGAAAGGTGCGGGTTCGCGCGGGAGCGGGTCCTCCCAGAGCCAGCCGTGGAGGAAGAGTGTGCCCGGGTGATCTTCGTCCGGGCAGGGCCACTGGATTCCTCCGAGGGCTTCGAGGCGATCGTAGGACATGCCTGCGTGCATGGGTGACAGGCTCCGGAGTTCATCCCATATAGTTTCAGCGTCCCGGAATTCCCAGGCATGGCCGAGTTGGTTGGCAAGCAGTGTGACGATCTCTTCATCCGTTTTGGCCTCGCCCGGAGGATCGAGCGCCTTGCGGACTCGCTGGACGCGCCGTTCGGACGAGGTGACGGTGCCATCTGATTCTGCCCAACCTGCTGCGGCTGGAAACACGACGTCTGCGAGCTGCGCGGTCTTCGTCAGGAACATGTCCTGGACGACCATGTGATTGAGCCCCTCGAGCAGTCGCAGCGTGCGTCCGGCGTCGGCCTCGGATTGCGCAGGGTTCTCGCCGATGACATAGAGAGCGGTGAGGTCGCCACGGTCCATGGCGTCGATCATCTGGGAGATGTGCCAACCGGGTTCCGGAGGGATGCTTGCGCCCCACGTTGTCTCGAACTTGGCACGGGCCTCAGGGTCGGCAACATCCTGGAAGCCGGGCAACTTGTTGGGCAATGCGCCCATGTCTCCACCACCCTGGACGTTGTTCTGTCCACGGATTGGTACGAGCCCGGACCCGTAGCGACCGACGTGGCCTGTCAGCAGCGCGATGTTGATGAGTGAGAGGACATTGTCCGTCGCGTTCGCGTGCTCGGTGATGCCAAGCGTCCAACACAACTGTGCAGTCCGCGCCTTTGCGTAGTCATGGGCCAAGGAGCGGATTGCATCTGCTGGTACTCCGGTGATCTCCTCGGCGTACTCGAGCGTGTAGGAGTCGACATGCGCCTTGTAGTCGTCGAACCCGGACGTGGAGTGCTCGATGAACTCGGTGTCAACGAGACCGGCGGCGATGATCTCGCGGCCAACGGCGTTGGCAAGGGCGATGTCGGACCCCGTGTCTATCCCCAGCCAGACATCGGCCCACTCGGCAGATTCCGACCGCCGGGGGTCCACGGCGTACATCTTGGCGCCGTTGCGAACACCCTTGGCGAGGTGGTGGAAGAAGATCGGATGGGCATTGCGCGCGTTCGATCCCCACAGGATGATGAGATCCGTGGTCTCGATCTCTTCGTAGGAGGAGGTGCCTCCTCCCGCTCCCAGCACTGCCGCCAGACCGGCGACGGAGGGAGCGTGTCAGGTGCGGTTGCAGCTATCGACGTTGTTCGTTCCGAGGACCGTGCGTGCGAACTTCTGTGCCATGAAGTTCATCTCGTTGGTCGCTTTCGAGCAGGAGAACATGCCTGTCGCCGTGCCAGGATTCCGTTCGAACCCTGCTGCCGCAGCAGCCAGCGCCGTATCCCAATCGGTTGCTTGGAGTTCCCCGTCGACGCGGACCATTGGCGTGGTTAAGCGTTCGTACCGTTTACCCATTCTCACCTCCTTCCTGAGAAGCCCACGCTACCAGCCCCCATCCGGTTGTTTCTGGCGTCCGTCAGGGCGATATTTGCTCTCACGGTCGCAAGAACGGGGTTAGACGATGCGGCGGTCGGATGCCCAGCGGGCGAGTTCGTGGCGGTTGGAGAGTTGGAGCTTGCGCAGGACGGCCGAGACGTGGGTTTCGACTGTCTTTGTGGAGATGCTCAGGCGCCGCGCGACCTGTTTGTACTGGTAGCCGCGGGCGATCTGGCGGAGCACTTCCTGCTCACGAGGCGTGAGTTGGTCGAGCTCGGGGTCCTCCTCCACTGGAACTGCTTTCGAGAATGCCTCGAGCACGAAACCGGCAAGCGACGGTGAGAAGACGGCGTCACCGGAGTCGACCCTACGGATCGCTGCTGCGAGTTCATCGGGAGCGATCGACTTCGTCACATACCCGCGGCACCCTGCGCGGATCATTGCGATCACGTCTTCAGGTGCGTCGGACACGGAGAGCGCCAGGAAACGGATCTGAGGATTCGATTCCATCACATTCGAGACAACGGACACACCGCCGCCACCGGGCATGTGCACGTCCACCAACACGACATCGGGTTTGGCTGTACGGATCTCGTCGATAGCCGTGTCGACGTCGGAGGCAACGCCTGCAACCTCGAAGGTGTTCTCGAGTTCAGCCTTCACGCCGGTCAGGAAGAGGGCATGATCGTCTACAAGGAATACGGATGTCATAGGAAACTCCTCTTCATGGTGAGGTGTACCTCGGTTCCCTCATCCGGTGCGCTGATGATCTCGACCGCCCCACCATGTCGCGACATGCGGCCGGTGATTGATTCAGAGATGCCTTTGCGGTCCCCGTCGATGGTATCCGTATCGAAGCCGTCGCCCTGGTCGGTGATGAACACCTCGACCCTGTCTTCCATCGCCTCCGCGTATACCGAGATTCGATCTGAACCGGAGTGCTTGGCAGCATTCATCATCGCCTCAGTCGCTGCGCCCACCAGTGCCTTCCGGCGGTCGGGACGTAGCTCCGAGTCGCCCACAACAACGACGGATACAGGGATGTCGTGGATCTCTTCGACATTCGCCGCTACCTGGCCGAGTGCGCCCTTCAAGGTCTCCTCGTCGGCAGCATCCGGGTTGTAGAGCCACGCTCGCAGATCGCGCTCCTGTGCACGGGCCAGTGTCACCATCTTCTTGGGATCCTCGGTGCGCTGGATGAGGGCGAGCGTCTGAAGAACAGAATCATGGAGATGCGCAGCGACTTCTGCTCGTTCCTCGGACCGGATGCGGGCTCGCCGTTCGGTGCCGAGATCTTCGGCGAGGGACCACAACCACGGCCCGCCAACTATGAGGAATCCGACCAGCGTCAAGCTGATGGCAATGACCAGTGCACCGACCGATTGGAGCGCATCGAGCGACGTAAGCACGAAGACGAGGCCAGCGATCATCATTGCGAGGCCCGCAAGAATCAACCACCAAGGACGACGCCTCGAGCCGACAACACCCTCGAGTGACTGCTCGTAGTTGAAGCCAGAGGTATCGATCGCGATTGCAAGGCCGAAGAGAACGAGCACGATCGGCCAGGCAACATCGCTGAACCACAGGCCGATGACCTGGAGGAGGATCATCGACGCGAGGAACATCGCGGCGATGCCAATCATCTGTTGGATCGTTGCGTGGTGGGATTCTGGCGGCTCTTCCGCTTCGGGGACGATGAGCGCGACGATCACGTACAGGATGAGTCCCACACCGCCTGCGAGCATCAGCGAGAGAACTGCCGCACGGACATAGATGGGCCTGATTCCGAGCCAAGCCGAAATGCCTCCGGCGACACCAGTCAACATCCGATCCTCAGTGGACCGGAGGAAGGGCCATTCGAACGTGTGTTTCTCAGAGGCGACTGTCACAGTGATGCAATGGTGTCACAGCACGGTTCTTGTCACAACTGGGGACGACCCTGAGTGAACCCTGAGACCTCAGGAATCAAGAGGATGTTCCCCGATTGTGGGTTTGTGCGCTTTGCAACACGATATGGACATGACAGATTCACGTAACCCCGCAACAAGGCTCACCCGGTCGGTGGACGACAACATCCTCGCCGGTGTCTGTGGTGGCCTTGGTGAGCAATTTGGAATCAACGCGTGGTGGTTCCGATGGGCGTTCATCATCTTGACGTTCTTCGGATTCGCCGGTGTGTTCTTCTACGTACTCGCCTGGATACTCATCCCCAAGGAAACCGAGGACGATTCGGTGGCCACGAATTGGATGGAAGGACTCGACCTCACCGACGTAGGCACACTCTTCGGAGTCGTGCTCATCGGAGTGGCTGGTGTCATCGTCCTCAGCCAGTTCCTCCACGTGAGTGGAGGACTCGTTGCCGCCGGTGTACTCGCGATCGTTGGTGTGCTCCTGTACCGAGGGGACCTTCGTCCCCCGGACAAGCCTGACGACACGACCCAGCACTACCTCGACGAAGACGAATCGTCCCCTGAGGCCGATTCCGCCTCCGATGCAGCGGACGCACCGACACAAGTCGAAGCTTCCCCGGCCGATACTCCGTCGGCCGGGACCCCGGTCGTTCCTGCCGTCGTGGTGACGAAGACGAAGAAGACCCCGAAGCCGAAGCCACCCAAGTCGATGCTTGGTCGTCTGACCATGGCCGTTGCATTGATCATCCTTTCAGGCATGGCAATGGTCGAGCTCTCGGACTGGTACTCCTTCCAGCCGATGGACTATGCCGCTGCGGCGATGATCGTTGTCTCGCTTGGGTTGCTCGTGGGTGCTTGGATCGGCAGGGCACGGTGGTTGATCGTCATCGGGTTGCTCATCGCTCCTTGGCTGCTGTTCGCGGCAGCGATCCCCTGGATCTCGGATTGGTCTGTTGGTGATCCGAGCTACAACCCGCAGTCCATTGGCGACGTGAGCGAGTCGTACGAACTCGGCGTGGGACAGCTCACGGTTGATCTCACAGATCTTGACGGCGATGATTTCGCCGAACTTGACGAGATCGACGTGTCCATTGGCATCGGTGAACTGGTCGTGTTGGTCCCCGTGGGTGTGACGGTGGATGTCGATGCCCAGGTCGGCATCGGAGCCGTTGTGAGCCGTTACACAACCGAAGGCGGCTTCTTCTCCTTCGATCAGGATGTCGTGAGTGCATCCGGGATCGGCATCGAGCGAACATTCCAGATTGGCGACTCCCCTTCGGATCTTCGCCTGGACCTCGAAGCCGGCATCGGCGAGATCGAGATCCGTGTTGTGTCTACTGACCCCGACGAATCAGGAAACGAGGGATAGCCATGGAAACACATCGATTTGACGTCATTTCATTCGTCTTCGGGGCATTGTTCCTGGCCTTCACAGCAACCATCGTGTGGGACTTCAACTACGACTGGGGATTCGACATCGGAGCGTGGATTCTCCCAATAGCGATCCTCATCATCGGAATCGCCCTCCTCATGTCAGGCATGCGCACGGCGCTGGGCAAGACGGGCAACGACGACCAGCTCTCCTGATTGTCGTGCGAGGTACTAGGGCTTGGTGGCCTCCAGTGGAGGCCACCAAGCCTTTTCCAGCACCGTGGAGATTGAGTCTTTAGGCTCGACTGCCATGAAACGGCGGTTCCTCATCTCGTTGGCGTTCGTTGCGGCACTTGCCGGGTGCGACAGTTCGGTGGACGTCCCAGTGACCACGGCCGCGCCGACATCCACCACGACGGCGACTGAGCCATCCTCCATGACTTCGACCAGACCCACCACGTCGACAACATCGACGGCCCTAGAGCCCGTCGATCTCATATTCACCGGGGGCCCGATCGTGACGATGGACCCC
>CBETWC010000030.1:0-9959 GCA_965539925.1 uncultured bacterium | reverse complement strand
GTCTGTCGATGATGATCATCGACTTGCGGGTGAGGCGCCGCAGCGATGTAGCGACCTGATCCTCAGTGAGATCGTCATCTGAACATACGGATCGTGCAGCGTCGAGCGAGCAGCCGCCTGAGAACGCTGCAAGGCGACGGAACACCGTCTGATCGTGTTGGTCCAAGCCCTCGTAAGACCACGCGACCAGATCCGACAAGGAACGATGCCGGTCGGTCGTCGAACGTGATGTGGAACGCAGCGTCAGGCTGTGCTCCTCAAGCGCCTTCTGGATCTCATGAGGCATCATCGTTTCGCACTGGGATGCTGCTAGTTCGATCGCCAGCGGAAGACCGTCAAGTCGATCACAGATGTTGCTCACGGTTTCGGTATCGAACGCGTCGTCCTCCAGATCGGGTGCCACTCGTTTCGCTCGTTCGATGAACAGGGCGACAGCTGGCGAGGCATCATCCGTGACATCCACGTTGAGGGGATCGACTCGCTGTACGGACTCACCGTCGATGGACAGGGGCTCGCGGCTGGTGACCACGATCCGTGCGTCAGAGGTGTGATCCAGGATCGAATCGACGAGATCAGCGACCCCGCCGATGAGGTGCTCGGCGTTGTCGAGCACGATGAGTCTGCGCTCGGCTGAGATCGCGTCGAGGATGCTCTCGGTGATGGTCATCCCGCTCCGTTGGCTGATATCGAGGTCGGCCGCCACGGCTCGCGGTAGAGCGTCTGGGTCATCAACGGATGCCAGATCGACGAACCACCCTCCAGCAGGGAAGTCCTCCTCCAGCTTCCGTGCGGCCGACTGTGCCAGAGTTGTCTTGCCGACTCCGCCGACGCCGACAAGTGTCACGAGGCACTCGTCGCGCACGCGCTCCACAAGTGCGGAGACGTCCTTGTCGCGACCGAAGACATGCGTGCGAGCAGGCGGGAGGTTGCCCTGAGTTGATCGTGGGGCAATGTCAGCAAGCACGGCTGGCGAATCGCTCGTGTCCAACTGCCAGATTCGTTCCACCCGAACGAGATCCTGGAGGCGGTGTTCGCCGAGGTCTCTGAAACGCCAGTGTGCAAGTGAGTCGTCGGCGACGAGCGTGTGAACGGCATCGGTGACGAGGGTCTGGCCGCCGTCACCAACAGCTGACACTCTTGCGGCACGATTCACGGTTGTTCCGAAGTAGTCCCCGTTGCGCTCAACCGACGTGCCGGTGTGGATCCCCATGCGTACCTTGATGGCTTCGATCGGCGCGGTCCAATCAGCAGCGGACAGCCCGTCCTGGATTGCCAGCGCAGCTTCGATTGCCGAGGAAGCCGAGCCGAACGAGATGCCCCACCCGTCTCCAGCCTGGGAGAAGATGTAGCCGTCGTGGTCATTGACCACGACGGTGAGAAGTGCATCGTGTGTGACCATCGCTTGCGCCATGGCATCGGGATGCTGGTCCCACAAGCGCGTAGAACCCTCGATATCGGTGAAGAGGAACGTGACAGTTCCTGTTGGGGCAGTAACCGTGGTCATCGAACCGAGCCTACCGGTCGGGAACGTGTCAATCGCGCGAGTTCCTGTGGGCCGTGTCCTGAGCTGGTGCTCACTCGGCGCTGAGGGGAGGGAGGTCCGAGTCGTTGTCGAACGCCAGGCGGCGGACAAGCGCCACGGCCTCCGCGATGATCGCGACGATCGGACCGACAACACCGAGGAAGAGAGCGATCCGAACGATGGTCTCCCAAGGGAACCCTCCATCGGTGAAGATGAACGGCCAGATGCGCCATACGGCGATCGTTGCTGCGAGACCTGCAAGGTCCGTCACGATCTCCTTGACGCTCCGGAACCAGGGAGGGTCGAACCAGAAGAGGGGGAGCGTGAGGATGAGGCTCACGATGATGGCGCCGACGAGGTAGGGGATGGCGTCGTTCCACTCCTCGGTGAGGAACGGGGGCCAACCCCAATCGAGGAGTCTGTACACGGCCCAGATCGAGACGACGTAGATGAGGATCGCGACCGAGTAGCCGACGCGGCGAGCAGTTTCGGCACTCACGCCGCCGGTGGATCGTTCGAGTCGTTCGTCGGCGGGGTCAACTGTCATCGGGCATCACGATACACGGGTCCGTGGGCGGTCTCCCATCTCCTAAGCTCCGATGATGCCACTCGATATTGCAGCAGTAAGAGCCGGATTCCCAGCACTCGATCGTGAACTCGACGGGCGAAGCGTCGCCTATCTCGACGGCCCTGGCGGCACACAGGTGCACGCGTCAGTGATCGACTCGATGGCCGGATTCATGGAGCGAGGCGGAAGCAACCTCGGCGGGCCCTTCTCCACATCCATCGAAACAGACGCGGTCGTGGGAGCGGCTCGTAGTGCTGTGGCTGATCTCTTCGGTGCACAGCCCAGCGAGATCGTGTTCGGGCAGAACATGACGTCCCTCACCTATGCCATGTCCCGTGCCTTGTCACGAACATGGGTTGTAGGCGACAACATCGTCCTTACCCGGCTGGACCACGACGCCAACGTCTCACCGTGGATGCAGGCTGCTGCTGATGTTGGCGTTGAGGTGCGGTTCATCGACTTCGATCCACAGGACGGATGTGCTCTCGATCTCGAGACCCTTGATGCTGCCCTGGACGATCGGACTCGACTGGTTGCATTCACACACGCATCGAATGCCGTGGGAACGATCACGCCGGTCGCCGAGATCGTGCAACGCGTGCATGACGTCGGTGCGCTCACGTATGTGGACGCGGTCCACTACGCCCCGCACGGTCTCATCGATGTCGTCGAAACCGGAACGGACTTCCTTGTCTCCTCTGCTTACAAATGGTTCGGCCCACACACGGGTTGCCTCTATGGCCGGGATGAACTGCTGAGTGATCTGGTTCCCTACAAGCTGCGTCCCGCGCCAACCGAGTCTCCTGACAAGTGGGAGACAGGGACACAGTCCTTCGAATCGATCGCGGGTGTTGCCGCGGCCGTCGACTACATCGCCTCACTGGGTGAAGGAACGAACCGAAGGGAGCGGATCGCTTCGGCCTACAGGGCGATCAACGATCACGACACCGAACTCACCGATCGGTTCCTCGCTGGTATCGAAGCGATGCCACACGTCACGCTCTTCGGGCGGTCGGAGTCGGAAGGTCGAACCGCTACATTCGCCATCGACGTCGATGGTGTCCTCCCAAGCGCCGTGGCGCAAGATCTCGGTGAGCGAGGCTGTTTCGTCTGGTCAGGCGACTACTACGCCTACGAGGTGATGCACCGACTCGGCAAGGCACCCGAAGGCCTCGTGCGCATCGGCTTCGTCCACTACAACACCGCCGAAGAGGTCGACCGCGTCCTTGCCGCCCTCTCCACCATGCGCCCGTCTCCCTGAAGCTGGCCGAAACCCAGCAACACACGGTCTTCTTCTTGTCCTCCCTTCAGGGAGGACGACTGAGGAAGCGATGCAGGGGGGTGATGCGGAACGCCAAACCAGGTGTCACGCCTTCGGCGTATGCTCCCGGTCGTGAATGATCCCGACACCGAAGAGAACTCCTCCGGCGATGACGCCTATTGGGAGATGCTTGCCGGTGAGGCTCCAGACGACCCCGGTCCTGGTCCGGAGTTGTCGGTCAGGGAGGCTCCACAGAAGGCTGTTGCTGCGCCAGCACGTCCAGCACGTCCAGCACGTCCAGTACGTCCGCCGGTAGAGGTTGCTGACGGGCAGATCTACACCGCGTTGGCAGACACCTTCGGATTCGACTCGTTTCGGCCGGGTCAACTCGATGTCATCCAAGCTGCGCTCGGTGCAACGGATTGTCTTGCCGTGATGCCGACCGGGTCGGGAAAGTCGCTCACCTATCAGTTGTCGGCACGGCTCACGGGAGGGACGACACTCGTCGTCTCGCCTCTCATTGCCCTGATGAAGGATCAGGTGGATGCCGCTGTCGAGTCAGGAATGAGGGCCACATTCATCAATTCGAGCATCGAATGGGAGGAGCGGAGTCGCAGGATCGACGCGCTCAAGGCTGGTGAGTATGAGCTCGTGTATGTCGCTCCGGAGGGCCTTGTTGCTTCGGTTGGATCGATTCTCGATGACGTTGATGTCAGGCTGATAGCGGTGGACGAGGCCCACTGCATCTCCCAGTGGGGGCACGACTTCAGGCCCGCATACCGCCAGCTTGTCAACCTCAAGTCCCGATTCGGTGTGCCGGTGCTTGCCCTCACAGCAACTGCAACTCATCGCGTCAGGGAAGACATTGCGATTCAGCTCGACCTTGCAGATCCCCTCTTCGTTCAAACGTCCTTCTTCCGTCCCAATCTCAAGCTCCATTTGTTCAAGAAGGGGACCCACGACGGTGTCCAGATCAAGGTGAAGGACTACATCGGCAAGATATGCACGCAACGCCGCGGCGAGAGCGGCATCGTCTACACGCTGTCGAGGAAGTCGGCAGAGAGCACCGCGCAGTACCTCCGATCGCTCGGAATCAAGGCAGGTGCATATCACGCTGGACTCGATCCCCAGACACGCACCAAGGTGCAGGACGACTTCATTCGAGACGAGATCGATGTCGTGTGCGCGACGATCGCCTTCGGGATGGGTATCGACAAGTCCAATGTCCGATTCGTGATCCATCGTGACATGCCCAAGTCGCTGGAGGGTTACTACCAGGAGATTGGTCGAGCAGGACGTGACGGTGTCGACAGCGACTGCTACCTCTTCTACTCATGGGCCGATGTCATCCAGCTCGAACGGATGGTCTCCGGGAGCGAGAACGAATCGTCCCAACAAGGCCACATCCGGCGGATGTACGACTTCGCGGAGTCCGGACGCTGCCGCCACGGCGCCCTGGCCAGCTACTTCGGTGAGCAGATCGATGCATGCGAGATCTCCTGCGACTGGTGCACCGATCTCGGGACAGATCTCCATTCTGTGGCAACACCGAAGGCTCCTCGCGCATCACGCGAGCAGTTGGAGTTGACCGATGGCGCTAATGAACTGTTCGAGGAACTGCGGTCGCTGCGTATGCAGCTTGCACGCGAGCGGGACGTGCCTGCCTACATCGTGTTCAACGATGCAACGCTACGAGAGATGGCAGCGACGATGCCGTCGAATCATCAGGAGCTGTTGGCGATCAGCGGCGTCGGTGCCAAGAAGATCGAGACGTACGGTGATGACTTTCTCGGCGCCATCCGTGCCTGGCAGACCGATTCGTAGCCGATCAGGCCTCGTCGAGGACCTCGGCCAAGAAGTCGTCCACGGCCCGGGTGCCGACTGTCTCCCCGTAGCGATCATCGAGTATCCCGCGCATCTTCGTGAAGACGCCGGCTCGCTCGTCGTTCTCAGACTTCGTTGAGGCGGGCACGATTTCAGTTCCGTCGATCCACGGCTTCCCCTCCGAACTCCACGGCACGAGCACGATCCAGGACCAGATGTTGTCACCCTTGACCTCGCCCGTCTTGCGCACGAGTCCAAGACATGAGAACGGGAGCGGCTCCCACCCCATTGTTCGGAGCAGGTCTCTTCCGTCTGGCATGTTTGCGGCGTCTGGTTCGGCCATGATCCCTCAGAGTCGTTCGGCTGGCAACGGTACAGATTCCAACTGGCTATCTGAACGGTCTGGAGCCACTGTCCGTTCCCTACAGCGTCCGCAACGCCTCGGTGGGGGATACCCGTGCAGCACGCATGGCCGGATAAAGGCCAGCTATGGCACCGATCACGAGGGCGGCGGTAAGGCCTCCGATGATCGCGATCTGCGGAATGAGTACGTCCCATCCCTGGAATGCCGCATAGCCGGCAGTCACCGCCGCGCCCAGAGCAACGCCTCCGATACCACCGATGGTGGACAGGAGGAGAGACTCGCCGAGGAACTGCACCGAGATGTGGCCCCTCGTCGCGCCAAGGGCACGACGCAGACCGATCTCACCGCGACGCTCCAGGACAGAGATCACCATGACGTTCGCAATGCCAACACCACCAACCAGCAACGCCACAGCGCCGAGGCCGAGGAACAGATTCGTCAGCGCCGACTCGGCAGCTTCCCTTGCTTCCAACGCATCCGATGGCCGGGTCACTTCGACCTGGTCGGGATTCTCGGGGTTCACGGTTGCCGACATCACATTCCGAACCTCGTCCACAGCCTCTGGAGTGGTGCGCACGTAGATCGTCGTCGGAATGAGTTCCGGTTCGAGATATGTCTCTGCTGCAGCGAGCGGCACGAGTGCTGCGCGGTCGAGGTTTGAAGACAGTTCGAGGCTGTTCATGATGCCGACCACAGCGAACCACTCGTCGCCTATCCACACCGAGGTCGGGGTGTCGACAGACTGGATGCCGAGTCGCTCTGCGGTCACTGAGCCGAGCACGACGACGGGGTAGTCCGGCGTGACCTCATCGAGGAACAGCCCCTCCGCCATCGATCCCTGAAGCGTGTCGAGCAGATTCGCGTCTGTCGCCATGACGCTGAGTCCGCTGGTCTGGCCCGATGGCACCAGGTCGTTCTTGTAAACCCTTGTCGAATCGAGCTCATAGATGGATGCAACCGACTCGACAGGCCCGATGCGAGTCACCATCTCGGGTCCTTCTTCGGGGAGTGTTCCCGGACCGAGTCCGATGCCGCTACCGGATTGCACCTGGAGCATGTTCGTCCCGAGGCGGTCCAACTGTGCAAGCAGATCCGACTTGGAGCTTTCGGAGAGGCCGAGGACGGCGACCATTGCACCGATCCCGATCATGATTCCGAGCGCCGACAGAAGGCTTCGGAGCCTCCTGGTTCGAAGGCCGATGCCGGCTGCTCGCGCAGCATCGGCGGGGGCGAGCTTTGACGGGGCGATTCCGTCTTCTTGGAGTGTTTCCATGGTCATCTGCGTGTACCTGTGTCGTGTTCGATCTCCCCATCCAGGAGCGAGACCTGGCGTGGAAGCTGGTGGGCGATGTGCTGATCGTGTGTGATGACCAGGATCGTGGTCCCCTCAGTGTTCAGATCCTCGAGCAGCGACACGATCGCTGCACCAGTCTTCGAGTCAAGGTTGCCTGTTGGCTCGTCTGCGAGCACGATTGTCGGCGATCCAATGAGCGCACGGGCGATGGCGACTCGCTGCCGTTCACCACCCGAGAGCTTCGTTGCCATGTGACTCGATCGATTGGCGAGACCAACACGGTCGAGCGACTCGTAGGCGAGTTGGCGTCGCTCACTCAATGGCATACCCGTGTAGAGCAGGCCATCGGCGACGTTGTCGAGCGCAGACTCACCAGCGAGGAGGAAGAACTGCTGGAAGACGAACCCGATGTGTCTGGACCTGAGAGCGGAGAGCCGCTTGTCGGAGAGTTCTGCCACGTCGAACCCTGCCACGGACAATGATCCCTCGGTCGCCCTGTCGAGGGTTCCCATGATGTGGAGCAGTGTCGACTTGCCTGAGCCGGACGGACCGACGATACCGACGAGTTCACCGTCGGCGATGTCGAGATCGACCCCCCGGAGGGCAAAGACCGGAGGCGTACCCGGGTACTCCTTGACAACCCCACGCAGCGATAGCGCTGTTGTCGAGGGTGCTATTGGGTCTGCGAGCGTCACGGGACAACCACCGTCATTCCGTCGGTGATGTCGGCACCGGTCACCTCGACGAGTCCGTCTGAGAAGAGTCCCGGATCTGCCGCAATGAGATACGTCGATCCGTCATCAGCCACCACCTCCAAGGCATAGCCGCCCTCGGACAGGGCAAGCAGGGCCGTGACAGGCACCGCGAGCGCGTTGTCTGCTCGGTCGCTGATCACATCCACGTCAACAGGAGCCTCATCGAGTCCCGGTGCAGCGTCCGGATCATCGAGTGTCACCGTCATCTCGAAGTAGGTCGCGCCCTGTTGGGTGGCCTGGACGACGGTACCGATCTCGGTGACTACGGCAGACTCCTCGGTGCCGTCCGGCAGCACGACGACGACGGCATTGCCGACAGCGGCAAGGTCCTGGTCGTCTGTGGATAGTTGGACGGTTACGAAGGTCTCGCTGACCGAGGTCGTCGCGATCGGGGTTCCATCGCGAACGGTGTCACCCACCGTGATGAGATGCTCCCCAACACGAACCGGCTGGTCGGTGAAGAGGACGTCGCCAAGGTTGACAACGCCGTCAGGGCTTGCGCCAACCGACAGCTGCCACTCGACCACCACCACAGTGGTGGCACTGTCGAAAACGCCGTCGACAACGAAGTCATCGTCGCCAAATCCCAGTGATGCGAGAGCTTCCTCGAGTTGGAGGACATCGTCGCCTTCGGTGTCGATGTCCATGGCTCGGAACGCTGGCATACTTCCGAGCAGCACGATGACAGGCTCTCCGTCGACGGTCAGGAGCACGTCGCCCTGACCGATGATCGAACTCTCGGCGGCGATTGATGTCACTGTGCCCTCGATGTTGGAGGACGTTGCGATCAGCGGCTCTCCCGCTCGGACATCGTTGCCGATCTCAACGAACACCCTTCCGACGTACACAGCGTCCGGGGAGAAGAGGACGTCTCCGAGATTCAACCTTCCGGTCTCGTCGGCACCGATTGCTTCTTGGAGCAACTCGATGGCATCGGACGTTGCTGAAGTGAAGTCTTCATCGATTTCGATGTCGCCATCGGGGTCGTATCCGAGATCGACGAGTGCCTGCTCGAGTTGCTCGACGTCGGCTCCGTCTGACATGCGGCTGTTGAATGCCCGGTACACAGGAAGGTCACCTTCGAGCACGACTACGGGCTGGGCGTTGACCTCATAGAGGACATCGCCAGAGGCGATGAACTCACCCTCGGAGACGATGTCGGTGACAACTCCGCTGGCGAAGCCGCTGACCACGGTCACGCCATCTGAGGACGAGCGGAACTTGATGGCTTCCGCGGTGCCGTATCCAAGGGTTCCGTCGAGGGTCTCGATCGCGATCACGTCGGTGCGTTGGACCGTGGCCGTGTTCACCTGGGCGGTCGCATCGGCCTCCTCGGTCCCGTTGGATCCGAGGAGAGCGACCGCTGCCGCGACGGCAGCAACCACGATGATCGCGATGATCGCCCACAGCCACCACCGACGTTTCTTGACCGGTGACGAGGTCGTGTCGACCGTTGCTTCGTCCGTCGTCTGTTCGCCGGACTCTGTTGCCAGATCGGTCACGATCCCCCTCCACCGCTACCGGGTACCCGACCGATGCCATCGGCGAAGATGTACTCACAAGACTCCATGGCAGTTTGGAATGCGGGATCATCGGGATCGAGGGCACCGCCGTACACTCCGCCGCCACCTTCTTCTTCTCCGCCCCCGCCTTCACCAGGCGTGAACGAGAGGTCAGGGTCTGGCATGTCGTATCCGTTCTCGCGCATGCAGACCGCGAACTCGTACAATTGGTCTTCGATCTCGCCTCTGTCGATCGAACCCGGTCCGAAGGCAAAGCCTTCGAGATGGTCCTGACAGGCTTCGAACACGGCTCTGACCTCTTCGCGGTCCGCAGTCGTGCTGTCCATCAGGTCACGCATCTTGAAGTCGATCGAGCCATCAGCATTGATCACCGGATCCTCGAATCCGTCAAGTCCTTCATCGCGCATGCACTGGGAGAATTCGAGGACCGCCTCTTCATTGCTCGAGGAAACGTCTTCGGGCTGTTCGACCGAGACAGTCTCTGTGGCGTCACTGCTGTCAAGCGATGCCACTCCAGCATCCTCGCTGCTGCTGCAGGCTGTTGCCACCAGGGCAAGCATCGCGAGCAGGATTATGAGTCTTTTCATGGTCCTCTCAATGATTGGGCACTCGGTAGACAACCAATTCAACATGAGAGGATGATTAATCGAACATGAAGATTTCATGAAAGTGCGGCTCTCCGGATTTCAGCGGAGTGCGGCGGAGAGGCCGGCTAGCTCGCTTCGCTCGCGGTAGTACGTAGTACGACACACGTAGTACGAGGACACGCGGACAGGGGCTTCTGCCCTTCTTTGCGTCCTCCCTTCAGGGAGGACACGCGAGCGCAGCGAGCGAGGAGGGGGTGCGAG
>CBETWC010000029.1:0-10048 GCA_965539925.1 uncultured bacterium | reverse complement strand
CCAAGATTGGAATCATCGAGTAATGAGCATTTTCAAGGCATACGACATTCGCGGCATTGTTCCCGACGAGTTCGACGAAGAAATGGCCACTCGCATCGGTGCAGCGTTCGCTGCGTTCGTTGACTCGGACGAAGTGATCGTCGGACACGATTGCCGTGAGTCGTCCCCGGCTCTTCGCGAGGCACTCATCGACGGCATCACGAGCCAGGGCGTCAACGTGCGACTCATCGGGGAGATCCCGACAGACATGTTGTATTACGCGTCCGGTGCGCTCTCCCTGCCCGGAGTCGTGATCACCGCGTCACACAACCCTGCCCAGTACAACGGCATGAAGTTCTGCCAGCCGGCAGCAGCCCCCATCGGTGCTGACACCGGACTCCAGGACATCCGGAGAATGGCTGAGGAGGGACTTCCTCCGAGTGGCACTGTGGGCGAGGTCGTGCGCGACACCGTCGTGGACGGATACCTCGATCATGTCATGAACGTCACGGGCGCCACCGGGATTGCGGGTCTCACGGTCGCCGCTGACGGTGGCAACGGCATGGCAGGCGTTGTGCTGCCACAGGTCTTCGATCGAATCGACGCGGAACTCATCGGCTTGTATCTCGAGCCGGACGGCACGTTCCCGAACCATCCTCCAGATCCTCTCCGTCCGGAGAACCTGGTGGACCTCGTGGATCTGGTCAACGAACGCAAGCCGGACCTCGGCGTAGCGTTCGATGGTGATGCCGATCGGGCGTTCTTCATTGACGACAACAGTGTGCCTCTGCCCGGTTCAACGACCACGGCGATCATCGCCGACTGGTTCCTCTCTCACCAGCCTGCGAGCGCGATCGTGCACAACCTCATCTGTTCCAAGGCGGTTGCCGAGACCGTTGAGGCAGCCGGGGGACTTCCGATCCGCACCAAGGTCGGGCACTCCTACATCAAGCAGGTGATGGCCGAATCCGGGGCCGTATTCGGTGGCGAACATTCCGGTCACTACTACTTCAGGGACAACTACAGGGCTGACTCTGGGATCATGGCGATGCTCGTGCTACTGCGGGTGTTGACCGAGGCAGGGATTCCGTTGTCCGAATTGCGGCAGCGTTATGAGCCCTATTCGCAGTCAGGCGAAATCAACTTCGATGTGGCCGACAAGGCTGCAGCGGATGCCGCAGTGGAGCGGGCCTTCGAGGACTACTCCGTTGACCGACTCGATGGGCTGACCGTGGATCTTGGTGATCGGTGGTTCAACCTCAGGCCTTCGAACACAGAGCCGGTCTTGCGCCTCAATGTCGAAGGACCGGATCAGGAAGCTGTCGATGATCTCGTCGAACAGGTCGCTTCGATCATCAAGGAGGAATCGTGACCGAAGACACACTCATCTCACCCGACCTGCTTGCGATCATGCAGTGCCCGATGTGTACAGGCAAGCTCTCCGAGCGCAAGGAACCCCCAGCACTCGTGTGCGAGAGTTGCGGCCACGCCTACCCCGTGATCGACGGCATCCCGAACATGGTGATAGACGAGGTTGACGCCTCGTCGTAGAAGGTCAAAGGTAGAAGGTAGAAGGAGTCCAAATGAACGGACGGCGCTCGCTGACGATTCGTTCTGCCCGCCTTCGTGACCGGCCCGGTCTCCACGATCTCGTGATCCAGGATGGCTCCATCGCTGCTGTCGTTTCGACAGGCGAAGCCGAGCCCGATGAATTCGAGATCGATGCTGCAGGGAATCTGGTCACTGAGTCGTTCGTCAACACACATCTTCATCTCGACAAGGTCTTCACCCTTCGCCAGCTCGGTGACGCGGCCCTGGCCGAATACCAGAGTGGCGAGATGGGGAAGGCGATGTTGGCGATCGAGAGGGCCGCCGCTGTCAAAGAGATCCAGGACTCCGAGACCATGCTCAAGGCTGGACGACGAGCTCTGGCCATGGCTGCCTACTACGGCAACACCCACGTCAGAGCACTTGCGGACGTCGATTCCAAGTCTGGAACCCGAGGGGTCGAAGTCCTTATTGCGTTGCGCGAGGAGTTTGCAGGGCTCGTCGACATTCAGGTGGTGGCGTTTGCCCAGGATGGGATCATCCGGGAGCCGGGCACGGATGACCTGCTCCGGTCATCGATGGAGATGGGAGCGGACGTCGTCGGAGGGATCCCGTGGATCGAGTACACCGAAGCGGCAATGGCCGAGCATGTACACACCGTATTCGACATTGCTGCCGAGCACGACGCCCCTGTCTCCATGTTGCTCGACGACGCAGGCGACCCGGGCCTACGGACGCTCGAGATGATGGCGACTGAGGCGCTGCGACGAGGCTGGGAGGGTCGTGCGTTGGCGCATCACGCGAGGGCCATGGAGCTCTATCCGGATCCCTATTTCGAACGTCTGGTCGCTCTGCTCGCCAAGGCTGAGATCGCGATCGTGTCCGATCCTCACACCGGGCCACTCCACGCCAGGGTCAGGGAACTCGCGGCAGCCGGCATCAACGTCAGCCTCGGACAGGACGACATCTCGGATGCCTACTACGCGTTCGGTCGCAACAACATGCTCGAGGTGGCTTTCCTCGGAGCTCATCTGCTTTGGATGATGGCCGAGTCCGACATGGAGTTCTTGTATGACGCCATCACCGTCAATCCCGCAGCGGCGATCGGTCTCCGCGGTCACAGCGTGGCCGTTGGGAACACGGCCAACCTGGTGGTCCTCGAAGGTGAGACTGTTGCGGAGGCATTGCGTTTCCACACAGCCCCGCGCGCCGTCGTCAGCCACGGTCGCCTGGTTGATCGCTCCGCCATGCGGACAGCGGCAGGTGTCCCCGGATAGCGGTCCTCCCTGAAGGGAGGACGGGCGAGGAAGCGTCCCCCTCCTGGCTCGCAAGCTCGCCTTCTACCTTCCCCTCTACCTTCTACGGAGCTGAGGTTCCTTCTCTGTTGTAGTCGTCCTCAAGGCGGACGATGTCGTCTATCTCGGGTGTCGCGACCTCGATGATGTCGACATCGGTGTCGGCGGGGGCCTCGAACCGGTGGACTTCGAGGGCAGAGACGTCATATGACTCGCCCTCTTGGAGTTCGAGGATCCGGGCGTCGTCTCCCTGGCCGAGGTGCAGGAGGAGCGTCCCTGACATTACGAAGACGGACTCGCGTTTCGTCTCGTGGTATTGCAGGCTGAGACGACTGCCCGCGTTCACATGGATCTTCTTGCCCGTGTAGTGGGGTGTCTCACTCCAGATGAGTTCGTATCCCCATGGTTTGTCAACTTGTCGTGTCATGGCAACGATCGTAGTGGCGGTTACTACGAGAACATGCCTGCTGGCCTCCCGGGACCCGGAGGCCCGGCGAAAGCTTGGGCGATGGGTATCCATGCCTCTGCCGCCTCTCCTGACACTTCGAGTGAGGTGTCGGCGACGTGTCGACGCTGCGTGACGACCATGCAGAAATCCTCCGCATCGCCTTTCACATGGCTCTCCGTGACGGATTCATTCCAGACCCAACGATCGCCACCAGGTCCGGCGAGGTCAACACGCACCTTCGTAGAAGGCTGCGGCAGTCCGTTCACCGTGAAGCTCCAACTCATCGTTTTGACGCCGAGGAGCGCAATGTGTTGCAGCCGGTTGGTTGCGGTGCGTTTGATCCCGAGTGCGTCGACAACGTCCTGACCGTGTGCCCAGGTCTCCATCAATCGCGCAACGGCGAAGCTGTGCGCCGACATGGGCGGTCCGTACCAAGGCAGAAGCGTTGACTGCTCCAGCGGCGCAAGGGCCTCGTACAGGGTGGCTCGTGCTGTATTCCACAGGTCCCTGAGGTCGTCCGGTGACGATGTTCGTGCCGCATCGAGATGAGAATCCATGTAGGCGTCCACGTCGTCTGCGATGCGAGCAACATCCGCCATGAATGCCTTCGGATCAACGATCGCTTCGGTGGCACGCTCATCGAAGAAGGCGAGATGTCCGATCTGGTCCCGTACGTCCCACCCCTCAGCTGGAGTCGGAGTCATCCAGGCGTCGTCGCTAATCCCTGCCACGATGCCGGCGAGGTCGTCCTGCTCGGCCTTGAGATCCGCGACGATCTGTTTCATGTGTTGGTTCTTCGCCACTCGTTGTTGAGTTCGTCCGCGATGATCATGCGGCGGACCTCTTGCGTCCCTGCGCCTATCTCGTAGAGCTTCGCCGCCCGGTAGAGCCGGTTGACCTCGGACTCCCACATATAGCCCGATCCACCAAAGATCTGGAGCGCGTCAGCCGTGATCCTTGCAAGCTGGTCGCCGCCGAAGAGCACGACGGCTGCGGCGAGCTTGTGGATGTGGCCACGGCCTCCTCCGCCGATCTCGAGATCGCTCGCTGCGTCGAGTGCCCTGTACGTGAACGTGCGCATTGCCTCAAGGGAGGCGTACATGTCGGCGAGCTTGGCTTGGATCATCTGGAAGTCAGCGATTGGCCTGCCGAACTGTTCGCGGTTGTTCGCGTAGTCGACAGAAAGCTCGAGGCAGCGTTCGGCAAGTCCGACGGCACCGGTTGCCAGATAGACACGTTCGAGGTCGAGTCCACTCATGGTCACCGCCACGCCCCGGTTCTCCTCGCCCAGGAGGTTCTCGGCGGGGACGATGCAGTTGTTGAAGACGATCTCGCCGGTCGGGCTGCCTCGATACCCCATCTTCGAGAGCTTCTGCGCGACGCGGTAGCCGGGGAAGGTCGATTCGACGATGAACGCCGAGATGCCATGGGCACCCGCCTCGGGGTTTGTCTTGGCATACACCAGCACGACATCTGCGATCGGACCGTTCGTGATGAACATCTTCGAGCCATTCAAGATGTAGGTATCCCCATCGCGAACGGCGGTCGTTGCCATTGATCCGAGCGCATCGGACCCTGCTCCCGGTTCGGTGAGGGCAAGGGCTCCGACGAGCTCACCCGAGTTGAGTCCCGGCAGGTACTTCTTGCGCTGGGCCTCGTTGCCGTTGCGGTAGATGTTGTTCGCGCAGAGGTTGTCGTGCGCCCCGATGGAGAGCGCGGCTGCATGGTTCCACCTCGCGTACGCCTGTCCAACGAGCCCTGCCTGGAAGAGGCCCATGCCCTGGCCACCGTATTCCGGCGGGATCGTGAGGCCGAGGTGTCCATGCGCACCGATCATCGGGAACAGGTCCTCTGGCCACCACTCCTCGTTGTCCATCCGCTGCGCCAGGGGAGCGAGCTTCTCCCGCGCGAACTGGTCTGCGGTGTCGAGGATCATCCGATCCTCGGCGTTCAGGTCGAAGTTGCGAGCTTCCACGTCTCCCTCTTCATCGTTATGGTGAATCATACTCACATTGAACAACCCCTGCATTATGTGCTATTGAGCGTGTAGTGTGGTGTACCTAATGTCTACAAGTGAATTACATTCACCTCATCGGAATGGCCGGTCCGCCGAGATACTCGATGCCTCCCGGAGCCTCTTCGCTGAGAAGGGATTCGATGGGACCTCGATCAGTGATATTGCAGGGTCGGTCGGCGTGGCCGATGGGGCCATCTATAAGCACTTCACCTCCAAACGCGCCATCCTGTTCGAGGTCATCAGGGCCTTCTACGAGCCTGTCATCGAGATTGCGGGGACCACGGTCACGGGCATCCCCGACGTACGAGGGCGTCTGCGGTACCTCATCTGGCTCCAGCTCCGTGCGTTCGCTGAGGAGCCGGACGTCTGCCGATTCATCATCTCGGAGGCACGCCCGATGGTGGGCTACTACGAGTCGGAGATCGCCGATCTCAATCGGCGATGGACCTCACTCCTGGTGGACGTGATCAAACAAGGGCAGGCGGAGGGCACGTTTCGCTCCGACGTGCCTGCAACGATGGTTCGCGATGTCGTCTACGGAGGTATCGAGCACGTTGCCTGGGGAGTGGCGACCGGGCACGGCGATATCGATGTTGAAGGTGTCGCCGACGGTCTGACCGATCTGGTCTGTGAGGGAATCGATCCCCGAGTCCCTGCCGCAGGGCTCGATGAACGGGTTGCCCGCCTCGAGGGGATCGTGGAGGAGGCGCACCCGTGACCGTGCTCCGATCCTCGCTTGACACATCGGTGGCCACGTTCCTTGAGAACAAGGAAGCCATGATCGGCCATATCGCTGCTCTTGATGAGTTGCTCGTCAAGGCCATGGCCGGTGGGGGAGACAAGTACGTCACCCGACATCACAAGCGCGGCAAGTTGCTTGCCAGGGAGCGCATCGAACTGCTCGTTGACCGCGACGCACCCTTTCTCGAACTCTCTCCGGTCGCTGGCGCCAACACGGAGTACAACGTGGGTGCCGGCGTTGTTGTCGGCGTGGGCGTGATCGAGGGAACCGAGTGCGTGATCGTTGCCAGCGATCCGACAGACAAAGGTGGGGCGATCAACCCGATCGGGCTCGCAAAGGGACTCAGAGCGCTCGAGATCGCCAAGCAGAATCGGCTGCCCGTTGTGTACCTCGTCGAATCCGCGGGCGGAGACCTTCCCCGTCAGGTCGATGTGTTTCTACCCGGAGGCAGGACGTTCAAGGAACTCACCCGACTGTCGGCCGAGGGGATACCGACCATTTCGCTGGTCTTCGGAAGCTCGACTGCTGGTGGTGCGTATCTGCCGGGTATGTCCGACTACACCGTATTCGTCCAGGACAGGGCCAAGGTGTTCCTCGGCGGTCCGCCGCTCGTCAAGATGGCCACCGGCGAGGAGTCGACCGATGAAGAACTCGGGGGTGCACAGATGCATGCCACCATCTCCGGGCTGGCGGACTACATGGCGGTCGACGAACACGACGCGATCCTATTGGGTCGCATGCTCGTCTCGCGCCTCGACTGGTCGAAACAGGGAAGTGGTCCCAGCCATCAAGTCACTGAGCCGCTCTATGACTCCGAGGAGTTGCTTGGCATTGCGTCCGCCGACCTCAAGGTTCCGTTCGACATCAAGGAAGTCATCACCCGGATCGTCGACGGTTCCGAGTTCGATGAGTTCAAACCCCTCTATGGAACGAACCTCATCACAGGTTGGGCATGCATCCACGGGTACGACATCGGAATCCTCGCCAACCACAGAGGCATCCTGTTCTCGGAGGAGTCACAGAAGGCAGCTCAGTTCATCCAACTGGCGAACAGGAGCGACATACCTCTGCTGTTCATCCAGAACGTGACCGGCTTCATGGTCGGTGCGAGCTACGAACAGGGCGGGATCGTCAAGCATGGTTCGATGATGATCAACGCTGTCTCCAACAGCACCGTGCCCCACCTCACACTCCAGGTCGGAGGGTCGTATGGTGCCGGCAACTACGCGATGGCCGGTCAGCCGTACGATCCGCGGTTCCTGTTCGTGTGGCCGAATGCCAAGACCTGCATCATGGGCGCGGAGCAACTCGCCGGAACCCTGTCCATCGTCGCGAGGGCTGCTGCTGAGCGGACGGGTACCGAGTTCGATGAAGAGGCAGACGTTCAACGCCACATGATGATCAAGATGAAGATCGAGCAGGAGGAACAGGCCTCGTATCTCTCCGGACGAGTGCTCGATGACGGGATCATCGATCCGCGAGACTCGCGCACTGTGCTCGGCATCGCCCTGTCAGCTGTTCACTCCGGCACGGTCGCCGGAACCGATCGCTTCGGCGTCTTCAGGATGTGATGCCGATGTTCAGCAAGATCTTCATCGCAAACCGTTCCGAGATCGCCTGCCGCATCGTGCGTACATGTACAGAGATGGGGATTGCCACGGTTGCTGTCTTCTCCGAACACGACGTCAAAGCCCCGTTCGTCTCCGATGCCGATGAAGCTGTCGCCCTCGCCAAAGGATCTTCCTACCTTGACATCGATGCGATTGTCTCCGCCGCGACGTTGAGCGGAGCGGACGCTGTGCATCCCGGGTACGGCTTCCTTGCGGAGAACGCGGAGTTCGCTGCAGCCGTCGAGGCCGCAGGCCTCGCGTTCATAGGTCCGACGCCCGAGACAATCGCATCCATGGGTTCGAAGCTTCATGCCAGGGCCGTTGCCGAGGGAGCGGGGGTGCCCGTTCTTCCCCACGCCGAATTGGTGGATGGAGTTGATATCGCTGCGGCCGCGCAGGGCATCAAGTATCCCGTGCTCGTGAAGGCTTCCAGTGGAGGCGGTGGCAAGGGGATGCGGATTGTCGCAACGCCAGATGATCTCGCTGAAGCCATCGAGAGCGCGACACGCGAAGCGGAGTCGACCTTCGGTGACGGAACCGTTTATCTCGAGCGGTACGTCGATCGGCCGCGTCACATCGAGGTGCAGATCCTCGGCGATGGGCACGGGCATGTGATCCATCTCTACGAGCGTGAGTGTTCGGTTCAGCGACGTTTCCAGAAGGTCATCGAGGAGTCACCAGCCCCGAACCTCAGCCAGCAACTCAGGGAAGCGCTCTGGGCCGCGGCGGTGGCCGTTGGAAAGGCTGTCGACTATCGGGGGGCAGGTACGGTCGAGTTCATCGTCGACCCCAGCGGCGGATTCGCCTTCCTGGAGATGAACACCCGTCTCCAGGTGGAGCACCCGGTCACCGAGCTCACCACGGGACTCGATCTCGTCCGGATGCAGGTCGAGATCGCCGCGGGTGGCTCGCTCCCTCGCCAGGTTGAGATCCCGCCGCAGGTCGGGCATGCGATCGAAGCGCGACTCAACGCCGAGATACCAGCCGACGCGTATCTGCCGTCAACGGGCATGGTTCATCGGTTCGCCGTTCCCGAAGGAGTTCGCGTCGATACCGGGATCGCTGACGGTGTTGCCGTCACACACCACTACGACCCAATGGTCGCCAAGATCATCAGCCTCGGACCGACCCGGGAGGAGGCTGCTGGCCGCCTCTCCAGAGCTCTTGTCGGGAGTGCGATCCACGGCGTCGCCACGAACCGTGACCTTCTTGTACGCATCCTGCGTGACGGCGAGTTTCTTGCAGGAGGCGTCGATACGCACTTCCTTGAACGGAGGGGCTCCGCCCTCACAGAACCACTGATCAACGAGGACGCGGCTCGTCTCTTCGCTGGAGTGGCTGCCATTGCCCTGCAAGCGGCCAATCGGAAGAGTGCTCGTGTGCTCGGTTCGATTCCCTCCGGTTGGAGGAACGTGCCGTTCCAGCGACAGACAGTGACGTTGCGGCTGGGTGACGAGGCCTTCGTTGTCGAATATCGGCTCGCCAAGGGAGAGATCGAGATCCGGGTCGACGGGCATGAAGCCCCCGTTGGAGTGTTGTATCGATCAGCTCCAGACTCGGTTGACGTCGCCATCGAAGGCATGCGGCGGACCTACTCGATCAACAGAGTCGGAGACGAGGTCTATGTGGACAGTCCTGTCGGCTCCGCCCGCTTCGAGGTCATGCCTCGCTTCCCCGATGCAAGCTCTGTCGTGGCGACCGGCGAAATGGTTGCCAAGACCCCGGGCGCTGTTGTTGCTGTGCTCGTGTCCGTGGGCGATACCGTCGAGTCTGGCGACACGGTGATGGTGATTGAGGCCATGAAGATGGAACAGGCGGTGGTTGCCCCCGAAGGCGGCCGTGTGACGGTCGTGCACCACGCCGTCGGAGATCAGGTGGACTCCGGGTCCGTGCTTGTCGAGATCGAAGCGGACACTGGCGATGGCTGAACCGATCCGCATCGCGAACGCATCAGGATTCTACGGCGACCGATTTGCGGCGTTACACGAGCAGCTCGCGGATGGGGAGATCGATGTCATCACAGGCGACTACCTCGCTGAACTGACGATGCTCATCCTCTGGAAGGGCAAGCAGCGAGACCCTGACCGTGGCTATGCGGTCACGTTCCTCAAGCAGATGCAAGAGGTGCTCGGCGAGGTTGCGGGCAGGGGGGTCAAGGTGGTCACGAATGCGGGTGGCCTGAATCCCGCGGGGCTGGCCAGCGACCTCCGGTCGATCGCAGCGGATCTCGGCGTCGACGTTTCCATTGCCCATGTCGAGGGAGACGACCTCCTGGCTCGCCTCGGTCGAATGCTTGAGGACGGGCATGCGTTCAGGAACCTCGACACAGGGCAGGTCCTTGGCGAGCTCGAAGCTCAGCCGCTCACCGCAAACGCGTACCTTGGTGCGTGGGGGATTGTCGAAGCCCTG
>CBETWC010000028.1:0-10143 GCA_965539925.1 uncultured bacterium | reverse complement strand
CAGTGTTATACACCAGAGATCGGCAGACCGGCCGATCGCGAACAAGAGAGGGGATCGACGCAATGCGAAGATCACGATTCCTCGCGACCGCCGCCCTTGCGGCGATACTCGCGATTTCAGTCCCAAACGCGGCCGTTGCCGCAGTGTCCGAAGATGTCAACCCGAATTGCTTCGGAAAAGGAGCATCCCAGATCGCCAGGAGTGAGTTCCTGGTCGGAGGCATGGGAATTCACGCCTCCACACAAGATTCCCCCCGCATCGGGATCGGGAACCTCGTGAGTGCCCTCGGGTTGGACGAGGCCTTGGGCTTCGTGCACCAGAGCGAGGTGGCAGACTTGCTCGGGGCGACCTGCGAATAGCCGCTCAACGCGGTGATGGGGTTGCCGGTGGCGACCCCATCACCGCGTCAACGTCGGAGGATGTCCTGAGGGTGCCCCCGGGCTACGGAAGATTGCGCGTACGGACACCACGAATCCGTTCGAAGTCGGACCGGTTCCGCGTAACCAGGCCAAGTTTGTACTCGATCGCTGTTGCTGCGATCAGAGCGTCGGGCAGTCTGACTCCTGTTTCTCTACGGATACGGCCGGCCCGCTCCGCAACCGAACGCTCGACGGCAACCATCCGTAGGGACGCGTTGCTGGCTACATCCCTGCAGCTGACTGCAGTTCGTCGATGCGGTCGGTTTGTTCCCAGGTGAAGGTGCCGGGGCCGGCCTCGCCTGGTGTGCGTCCGAAGTGTCCGTGGTAGGCGGTTGGTTCGTAGATCGGACGGGCAAGGTCGAGTTGGTCGATGATGCCGCCAGGCGTCAGGTCGAACACCGTCATGACGGCCTTCTCGATCATCTGCTCGTCGATCCGTTCGGTGCCTTTGCAGTCGACAGACACCGCAGTGGGGTCAGTCACACCAATCGCATACGACAGCCTGAGTTCACACTCGTCGGCAAGACCAGCCGCAACAACGTTCTTGGCCACATAGCGAGCCATGTACGACGCTGACCGGTCGACCTTGGAAGCATCCTTGCCCGAGAACGCTCCCCCACCGTGACGGGCCCACCCGCCATAGGTGTCAACAATAATCTTGCGTCCCGTAAGCCCTGTGTCGCCTTCGGGTCCACCGGTCTCGAACCGGCCTGTCGGATTGAACAGCACCTCAATGTCGTCGCGCCACCAGTCACCCAACGCAGGGCAGATCACGTGTTGGATAACAAGGTCACGCAGGTCGCCCTGGCGGTCGTTCCACATCGGGTGATGCTGGGTTGACAGCAACACCGATTCGACGCGTTGGGTGCCACCGTCGTCCCACGCCGTGGTGACCTGTGACTTGGCATCGGGTCGCAGACCTTCGATACCGCCCGCTTGTCGCACGGCTGCCTGTTTGGCAACAAGATGATGCGACAGCATGATCGGCAACGGCATCAACTCATCGGTTTCGTTCGAGGCATACCCGAACATGAGACCCTGGTCCCCAGCCCCAAGCTTGGCTCCACCATCAACACCCAATGCAATATCGGCGGACTGCTCCTGGATCACCAGCTGGACATCGGCACCATCCGGGTCGAACCCCGTACCGGGACCCGAATACCCGATACGGCGCACCGTGTCTCTTGCACTCGCTTCGATCTGCGCGTCGAGATCCGACGGCAGGTCCTGAGCCCGGATCTCGCCACCAATGACGAGTAGGCCACCAGTGATGAACGTCTCACAGGCAACCCGAGCATGAGGATCGAACCCGAGGACGTAGTCGAGAACGGAATCGCTGATACGGTCGGCCACCTTGTCCGGGTGACCCATCGATACCGATTCAGAAGTGAAACGATGGCTACGCATTGACGGGTGGCTCCTTGTACTGCTCTGCAACTACACGCATCTGTATCCCTCACTGGAAGGGCCAGCGGAGCCTGATGGTAGGCTCCCGACGCACAAAGCCAACCCGGCTCGTCCATACGTCACAGACACCGATGAAGGTCACCGAACACCTCGCCGCAGCCACAGAGCCGCTCATCAGCTTCGAGATCATCCCGCCAACACGCGGCGGTGACCTTGCAAGCCTGCTGAACCTGATCGAGGATCTCGCGCGGCACAGGCCACCATTCATCGACATCACGAGCCATGCAGCCGAGGTCGTCTATGACGACACACCGGATGGCATCCGCCGCAGGGTGACAAGGAAGCGACCAGGCACCCTAGGTATCTGCGCCCTCATCCAGAACAAGTACAACATCGATGCCGTACCCCACGTCCTGTGCGAGGGCTTCACCCGCGAGGAGTCAGAGGACTTCCTCATCGAGTTGCACTACCTCGGCATTGACAATGTCCTGGCAGTGCGCGGCGACGCAACAGGACGAACGAAACCGTTGGACAACGGCCGAAGTCGCAACAATTACGCCAGCGATCTCATCGAACAGATCACACGGATGAACAATGGCCGGTACGTCGAAGAGGTCGATCAGGCCTACCCAACGGAGTTCTGTATCGGTACTGCCGGATACCCCGAGAAGCACTTCGAGGCACCGAACCTGAGAGCAGACGTTGAACGGGTCAAACAGAAGGTGGACGCTGGCGCCGAGTACATCGTCACCCAAATGTTCTTCGACAACACCCACTACTTCGCGTTCGTCGACGAATGCCGCAACCAAGGCATAGACGTACCCATCATCCCCGGGCTACGCATCCTCAACAACGTCCATCAGCTCACGAACATCCCCCGCACCTTCCACTGCGACATCCCCGAAACCCTCGCCCACGAGATCAACCAAGCACCAAACCACGCACGCGACATCGGTATTGCATGGGCCACAGAACAAGTCAAGGAACTCCTCGACTCAGGAGTCCCCTCAGTGCACTTCTTTGTCATGGCACACTCTGCGGGAGTCAACGCAGTACTCGCAGAACTCAACATCTAGGGCGAGACGGAATCCGCACTCGATCGTGCATGTCGGATTCACCCGTGACGAAGCAACAAGCTCGACGACTGAAGGTCAGACGTGGCCGAAGGTCAGGGTGCCCGACGTGACTGAACCGCCACCTTGTGTCAGGTGGATGGTGCCTTCGACACCGTCCTTGGTGTGGACGATATCCCACTCTGTCTCGGAGCCCTTTGAGTCGGTGACGTCGTAGCCCAGGACAGACAAGTTCGTTTCGTAGTACTCGACGACATCCACCATCTGAGCAGGGAAGTTGACGTTCATCTCTGAGCGACCGTTCATACCGTCGATCATCGTCGTTCCGACGACAGCGGTCTCAGGAATCGGGAAGTCAGCGGGAACCGTGAAGGGGACTACACCGCTGCCGAATTCAAGGTCGGGAATCTCTGCAGGGATGGTGGTAGTCGAAGAAGTCGTCGTCGCAGGCTCAGCTGCGGTACCAGTGCATGCAGCACCGAGCACGACGACAGCAGCCACGACGGCTATCAAGAGATTTCGGGTCCGCATCTAGGTTGCCTCCGTACGAACGATTGAGCGACCGGATTGTATGTACCGGTTACGAATACTCGCCTCAGTCCGGTCTACTCGTCCGGCTCCACAACGTCGCCAATGGCGCCGATCGCCCCGAGATACGAGGCCTGGAGATCCAGGACCGCAAAGATCTGCTCGGGTTGATACGAGTAGCCCTCTTCGAAAGCTTTGTCCTGGGTGTACGACGCGGCCGCTTCCCCACCGATGATCGGCTGACCATCTTCCTTCCAGAGATCCGGCTGCTGGAGGTAGTGCATCTCCCATGCAAGGATGCGCCTAACATCGGACTTCCTCAGACCCAGCTTCTCCTCGCCAAGCCCATCCCATATGTACTCGATGGAATCCTCGACGCCGTAGATCGTCTCGCGGTGCCGCATCCGACGGGACTCCTGCCAGAACATCGCGACACCGAAAGCGAGCACAAGCGCCATCATGACTGCGAAGAAGAGGGGCCCGTTCATGGCGGGAAGCGTAGCCAACAGACGTATATGTCTCGGTCGCTGGTAGCTTCACGACGTTGATTCGACCGGGAGCCCCATGTCCTTCACAACGATGAAGCTGTTCTTCGCGCTAGCCGCGGTCGCAGCAAACATCCTCACCGTTGCATTACTCATCCGCGGAGGGATGGGCCGCAAGCAGGACGAGAGTCCGTTTGAATTCCTCCGAGGATTCACCTTGTGGCTTGCAGGCGGCGTCGCCGTTGCCGCGATGCTCGGAAGTCTCTACCTCTCTGAGATCGTCGGACTCATCCCCTGCAAGTTCTGTTGGTACCAGCGGATCGCCATGTATCCGTTGGCGATCATCCTGCCGATCGCGGCATGGCGGAAGGACTCCGGCATAAGGCTCTACGCAGCCGTGCCGGCTGTCATCGGTCTTGGGATCGCTTTCTGGCACCGATTGATCCAGGCATTCCCGAGTCTCGATTCCGGGGCATGTGCTGCAGTTGGACCCGCCTGTTCGGCACCACTCATCAAGGAATTCGGGTTTGTGACCATCCCCTACATGGCCCTCTCGTCATTCGCCCTCATCCTCGTTCTGCTGTGGGCGAATCGAGTCAACAGCACGCGTGCCGCGGCAGCATCTGCCGGGCACACTCCTGAGATATCAAACGACACACAAAGGGATAACAATGGCTGAACAGTCAGCATCCGGATCCAAGACCAGCATCATCATCGCCGCCGTCGGCGGACTCGTCGTACTCCTGCTCATCGCGGCAGTGGTCTTCGGCAATGAAGAAGCTGGCGCGGAGTACGGCGATCCGGTCATCAGCGGTACAGCTCTCACGCTGTTCCCCAACACGGATTCAGTCGACCTCTCAGCGTCGGGCCAGGTTGCGCCTGACGTATTCGGCAAGAACTTCGACGGCAGCGAGGTGACCATCACCAACGATGGCACCGCCAAGGGCATCGTGTTCGTTGCCCACTGGTGTCCCCACTGCCAGGAGGAAGTGCCTCGTGTCCAGGAGTGGCTCGATACCGGTGGTGGCGTCGAAGGCGTCGACCTCTACTCGGTCTCCACGGCAGCAAGCTCCGGGCGACCGAACTACCCGGCATCGTCATGGCTCGATGACGAAGGCTGGACAATCCCGGTCATCGTCGATGACCAGTCAGGGAGTGTCCACGAGGCCTATGGTGCCGGTGGATTCCCCTATTGGGTGTTCCTCAATGCCGATGGAACCGTTGCCGTCCGGACTGCCGGTCAACTCACCATCGCACAGCTCGAAGAGATCCTCAACAATCTCGAGAAGTAGCTCCGGTATGGAGATCGTGTTCGAGGGAGAAGGTTTCTCGATCGCAAAGATCGTGGCCCCGCCGCTCGACAACAACGTCTATCTCGTCACCTGCACAGCGACGGGAACGTCGCTCATTGTTGACGCCTCAAGCAACGCGGACGCGATCATCTCCATGGCCGAAGGGACGGACGTGAAGGCAGTCGTGATCACTCACGGGCATTGGGACCACCACGGGGCGATCCCCGAGGTGCCAGAGAAGCTCGGGGCGCCGTTCATGTTGCACGCCGACGATGTCGAGATCGCCGGCAAGACGCCCGACGTCCTTCTTGAAGAGGGTCCCCTGCCGATCGGCGACGTTGTTGCCACCGTTGTGCACACCCCAGGGCACACTCCGGGATCGTGCTGCATCGTGCTCGACGGTGTCGTGATCACAGGAGACACGTTGTTCCCAGGCGGACCCGGCGCAACGCGTTTCGATCACAGCTCATTCGATGCCATCATCGAGTCGATCGAATCAAAGCTGTTCACACTCCCTGACGATACGGTGGTCCTTCCTGGCCACGGTGCAGCGACGACGATCGGGACAGAATTGCCCCAACTACCAGCATGGATCGAACGCGGCTGGTGAAACCAAGGAGAACGTGATGGAACTTGGACTCTTCGTAGAACCCCAGATGGGTGGAAGCTACCGGCGGCTTGTCGAACTCGCACAGTGGGCAGAGTCCAGTGGCCTCGACGCCTTTGCCAGATCCGACCACTACCTCCATGGCGAGACGACAGCGCACGCAACCGACGCCATGGCTTCTCTCGCAGGAGTTGCTGTCGAGACGAACTCGATCAGGCTCATGACGCTCGTCTCCCCCATCACGTTCCGTCACCCTGGGGTCATGGCAAAGGCGGCAACGACAATCGATGAGATCTCAAATGGCCGGTTCACTCTCGGTGTGGGAACAGGTTGGATGGAGTCTGAGCACGAGGCGTTCGGCATGGACCTCCCGCCACTCGGAGAGCGGTTCGAGCGGTTCGCAGAGGCGCTGGAGTACATCCGGACCGTGTTCGACGGCGGCGGTACGGTGGAAGGTGAGTACTACTCGCTCAATGCCCCATCGTTGTCCCCTGCCGCGTCCGAAGGACTGAAGATCGTGATCGGCGGCACAGGCAGGCAGAAGACACCTACGCTCGCTGGTCGATTCGCCGATGAGTACAACCAGTTCGTCACTGATGCAGAAACGCTCACCCAGCGCATCGCCGTGATGAGCGAAGCCGCACAAGATGCAGGCAGAGATCCAGACGACATCCTCGTCTCGCTCGCCGGACCCAGCTTCGTGTACGAGGACGATGCTGCCCACCGCGAGGCCCTCACGGAACGGGGCGCAAAGAAGGACATGACCCCGGATGAGTACGCTGCATTCCTCGACGAACGCAACATCCCTCATGGACCGCCCGATCGCGCTCACGAAGCCATCGAACGCATGGCAGCACTCGGCGTCGGCCGCTACTACGTCCAGGAGTTCAGCTCGCTCGAAGATGTCGACCTCGACCGGATGAGTCTCGTCTTCGCTGCCCTCCGTGCTGGCTGACGCCTGACGCCTGATACCTGAAATCGACCGGCCCCCTAGGGCCGGTCATGTATTAACATCATGGCCATGGTTGAAACTCCCCTCCTCGTAATCGACAACCTCCACGCGTCTGTGGAAGGCACCGAGATCCTCAAGGGCGTCACGCTCACGATCAACGCTGGCGAGACCCATGCGATCATGGGTCCCAACGGTTCTGGCAAGTCGACCCTCGCGAATGTCCTCATGGGCCACCCTTCATACGAGGTCACCCAGGGAACGATCGCCTACAAGGGCGAGGACATCACCGAAACCGCTCCAGAGGTGCGCGGCCAGGCGGGGATGTTCCTCGGATTCCAGTATCCGGAGGAGATTCCCGGGGTCTCAGTCGTCAACTTCCTACGAGCAGCGCTCTCCAACCGCACGGGTACCGACTACACGGTGCTCGAACTCCGGATCAAGGTCATGGAGGCGATGCGCGACCTCGGCATGGAGGCCACGTTTGCGGATCGCTATCTCAACGAGGGGTTCTCCGGGGGCGAGCGGAAGCGGAACGAGGTCCTTCAGATGACCGTACTCGAGCCGGATTTCGCTGTGCTCGATGAGACGGATTCCGGTCTCGATATCGATGCACTCAAGATCGTCGCTGAGGGCGTCGAGCGCCTCAGGGATGAGAACCGGGGATTCCTCATCATCACGCACTACCAGCGGATGCTCGACTACATCACGCCAGATGTCGTCCATGTGTTCCTCGATGGCCGCATCGTCGAATCAGGTGATGCCGCCCTTGCCGACCAAATCGAAGAGGCCGGCTACGACTCGTACCGTTCGAGAGTGCCGACGTCGTGACCGATCTGCGTGCCCTGCGCGCCGACTTCCCCATACTCGCACGCGAGATCAACGGACATCCCCTCGCCTATCTCGATTCTGCGGCAACGACGCAGAAGCCGCAGTCCGTACTGGACGCAATGGACGAGTACTACCGAAAGCACAACGCCAATGTGCACCGTGGTGCACACACCCTGTCGGGCGAGGCGACCGCCCTCTATGAAGATGCCAGGGCCACGGTCGCCCGATTCGTCGGAGGGCAGGCGAGCCAGCTTGTCTTCACTCGCGGGGCAACGACTGCCATCAACCACATCGCCTATGGCTGGGGTCTGAATCACCTGAAGAGTGGCGACAAGATCATCGTCACGATCATGGAGCACCACGCGAACATCGTTCCGTGGCAGCTCATCTCTGGCTACACGGGGGCCGAACTGGTCTACCTCGACCTCAACGACGACTACACGGTTGACACGGACATGCTCGAGACCGCTCTCACCGAGGACGTCAAGATCGTGGCCTTCTCCGGTATGTCGAACGTGACCGGTGCGATCGGACCGATCGATGTGCTCTCCGATGCGGCTCGATCGGTCGGAGCGCTGTCTGTACTGGACGGCGCCCAACTGGTGCCGCACAGTCCCGTGGACGTCGAATCGCTGGGCGTCGACTTCGTGGCCTTCTCGGCGCACAAGATGCTCGGGCCGACAGGTATCGGAGCCCTGTGGGGCAGGATGGACCGCCTGGAGGAGATGGAGCCCACCGAGGGTGGAGGCGAGATGATCAACACAGTTGATCGCCATGAATCGACATGGGCGCCGGTACCGCACAAGTTCGAAGCTGGCACACCGCCCATTGCCGAGGCAGTCGGTTTCGGTGCCGCTGTTGAGTATCTCGAAGCTGTCGGCATGGATGTGATCGAGGCCCACGAACGCGAACTCACCTCGTACGCTCTTGATCGGTTGTCAGAGGTGCCAGACCTCACGATTCATGGGCCGACGGACGTGGCGGTTCGCGGTGGCACCGTCAGTTTCGAACTCGGCGACATCCATCCGCACGATCTCGCAACCATCCTCGACCAGGACGGCATCGCGATTCGTGCGGGCCACCACTGCGCACGGCCGCTCATGAAGTACCTCAAGATCCCCGCAACGGCGAGGGCATCGTTCTACTTGTACAACGTGCCAGAAGAGATCGACCGCATGATCGAGTCGCTGCACAAATCACGTAAGCTTTTCGGACTCGCCTGACGGCGAGTCCAGAGCAGAGAGCAAAGGGCAAAGAGCAAAGACATGAGCGGACTTGATGAGTTGTATCGGGAAGTGATCCTCGATCACTACCGCAACCCCCGAAAGAAGGGGACTCTGAGCGGTGAACACATCCACGCAGAGGGCAACAACCCGTCGTGTGGGGATGAGTTCTTCCTCGACGTGGCCCTTGCCGATGGCGTCATCACGGATGCTGCGATGCGCGGCCAGGGGTGTTCCATCAGCCAGGCCTCCGGCTCGATGATGATGGACAAGATCGTCGGCATGTCCATCGAGGACGTACGCGACCTCACCCACAAGTTCAAGCTCATGATGAGTATCGAAGAGGGTGACAACCCAGTCGATCCGGAGCGTCCCGGCTCGGTACTCGGCGACCTCGAAGCCCTACAGGGGGTCCGTAAGTTCCCCGTGCGCATCAAGTGTGCCGACCTCGCGTGGACCACGCTCTCCGACGCACTCGACCAAGCAACTACCTAACGAGAGGAGCCCGACCAAGGTCGGGTTCCTTCTGCCTGATACCTGACGCCTGACTCCCGTTCTCATCCGCCTTCGGTCATCGGGCGGACGTCGAGGGCTGCATCGAGTTCGTCCTCGGGGAGGACCTCCATCTCGAGAGCAACCTCGCGCACACCGCGGCCTGACTTGAAGGCTGCCTTGATGACCTCGGCGACCTTGTCGTAGCCGATGTGAGGAACGAGTGACGTTGCGACGATCGCGTTCTGGTCGAGCAGGAAGGCTGCTCGCTCCGCATTCGCCACGATGCCATCAACCGTCATGTCCTTGAGCACACGGGCACCGGCGGCGAGCAGCTCGATCGACTCGAGCAGCGCGTGAGCCATGACAGGCATCATCACGTTGAGCTCGAAGTTGCCGTTGGCACCACCCCACGTGATCGTGGTGTCGTTGCCGTAGACCTTGGCGACGATCATCATCACGGCCTCAGGGATCACGGGGTTGATCTTGCCCGGCATGATGGATGACCCCGGCTGGAGTGACGGCAGCGAGATCTCACCGATGCCGTTGCGCGGCCCGGATGAGAGCCAGCGCAGGTCGTTGACGATCTTGAACATCGATGTTGCGACTGTCTTGAGGGCACCCGAAGCGCTGACGTAGCCGTCCTTGGCAGCTTGGGCCTCGAAGTGGTTGTCTGCTTCTCGGAAGTCGAATCCTGAGCGACGGCTCATGATCTCGATCGTTCCAGCGGCGAACCCTGCGGGAGCGTTGATCCCCGTTCCGACAGCCGTGCCGCCGAGGGCGAGCTCACGGAGCTCAGGCAGCACACCATTGAGACGACCGATGCCCTTGCCTATC
>CBETWC010000027.1:0-10228 GCA_965539925.1 uncultured bacterium | reverse complement strand
GAGCCGATGCGTCGCGTATCTCGTGCTCCTTCGTGTCGAGGTTCCTCAGCTCGATGCTCTCGACACGTTCGGTACCCGTGACCTCTGCGACGGCAGTCGATGTCAGCACTTCGATGTTGTCGATTGCTCCGATCTGATCGACCAGATACGCCGACATCTTCTCGCCAAGGTCTCCCGAGCGCACGATCATCGTCACCTTTGAGCTCGTCTTGGAGAACATGACGGCGGCTTGCCCTGCGGAGTTCGCTCCACCGATGACATAGATGTGTCGATCCTTGTAGGTCGCTGCCTCGGTCGCTGCTGCTCCGTAGTAGATCCCAGCGCCCTCGAACTGCTGATACCCGGGAACGTTGAGCCGTCGGACCGCCATCCCTGATGCGATGATCAGAGCCCTGCACGTGAGCTTGGATCCATCGACGAGATGCACCGTCTTGAGTGGACCCGACACCTCGACACCGTCCACTTCGGCTGCTGTGATGAGCTCCGCACCGAGCCTGGTGGCTTGTGCGATTGCTCGTCGTGCCAGATCCGCTCCACTCACTCCCTTGGGGAACCCGAGGTAATTCTCGATGCGATTGCTCGTCCCTGCTTGACCACCCGGTGCCTCTCGCTCGATCATCACCGTGGACAATCCCTCCGAGGCGCCGTAGACCGATGCTGCGAGCCCTGCCGGTCCGCCGCCGATCACGATGAGGTCGTAGAAAGGCAACTCGGGCGCCGTGTGGATTCCGACGGCCTCAGCCAGGGCGGACTTGTCGGGGTTGACGAACACGGTGTTGTCCTCAAGGAGCACGACCGGGAGTTCCTTGCTTCCGCCTGCGGCCTTGGCCGCTGTGGCTGCGCCCTCCTCGTCCCTGTCGATGTCGATGAACAGGTAGGGCACCTCGTTGCGGGCCAGAAACGCCTTGATCTCATAAGTGGTCGGTGACCATGTCGTGCCGTACACCCTGGCGCCCTCGAACGGCTTGTCGGCATTCGCCTGCCAATCGTCGAGGGCATCGTCGAGGACCGGGTAGAGCTTCTCTTCCGGCGGCGTCCACGGCTTCAGGAGGTACTGGTCAAGGCCGACGTCGTTGATGGCTTGTATCGCTGCCTCAGTGTCCGCGTAGGCGGTGAGAAGCAGACGCTTCGCCTCTGGGAAGGACTGCTGTGCCTCAAGGAGGAATTCAGTCCCTGACATGGACGGCATGCGCTGGTCAACCAGGAACAGGGCAATGGTGCGACCCCTGTCAGAGATCTCATTTACTGCTTCGAGTGCGTCGGCTCCAGAGCCTGCCGACACGATCTGGTAGTCCTCCGCGTATTGCGTCCTGAGGTCTCGTGTCACCGCGGCAAGTACCTGCGGATCGTCATCAACAGCCAGAATCACTGGTCTACTCACGGTGGGTTCCTTCCCTGAACATCGGACACCGGTGGCGAGCCTACCGAAAACACTCGTCGCTCGCGGCGTCGCGGATGGCTAGCCTCGCAATGCTGTCAAGGAAGGCGATCGATGCCCAACGTACAAATCACGATCCTGGGGGCACGGGGATCCATCCCTGTGTCAGGGTCACAGTTCAACCGATACGGCGGTAGTACGACGTGTTTCGGAATTGCCGTCGACGGCGTCGCGACAGCGTTCGTTGACGCAGGAACCGGTCTTGTGGACACCGCAACATATGATCTCGATCTCGCCCCGTCAATAGGGGTGTTCCTCACCCACTATCACTGGGACCACACGCAGGGCCTCTCGATGTTCGCCGAAATGTGGAGTGGCGATCGCGACGTCTGCGTATGGGGGCCAGATGACCCGGGACCGATCCTCGAACGCGCCATCTCTCCACCTCTCTTCCCTGTCTCGATCGCTGAGGTTCCCTCGATTCGCTTCGCTTCCGCCGATGGCCCAATCGAAATCGGGGGTGTGACAATCACGCCGTTTGCGGTCAACCATCCTCAGGGCGCATTCGGATACCGGGTCGATGGGCCCGACAGGAGCGTGGCCATCGTTACCGATCACGAGGCTGGTACCGATATCGACGAGGGTGTGCTCGCTGCCATCGCGGAGGCAGATGTCCTGATCCACGATGCTCAGTATCTCCCTGGTGAATTGGCAACCCACCAGGGTTGGGGACATTCGACCTATCAACAGGCTGTAGCAGCAGCGGTGGCGAGTGGTGTGGGCGAACTCGTCCTCACCAGTCACGATCCCCATCGAACCGACGCCGGGATCGACGCCATGGTCGAGAGCGCGAGGGAAGTGTTCGCCAACACCTCGGCTGCGCGACCGGGCATGGTGATCGGACTGTGAAGCTAGCGGCGATCAAACCTCCACGTCTCCAGACCGTGGACGAAGGCGAGCGGAACGCTACATGGCTCGAGCTGTTCTATGACCTCGTGTTCGTTGCCACGGTCGCGATGCTTGGCACCCATCTCGTTGCGGACACGTCCCTGACAGGTTGGTTTTCATACGTCGGGTACTTCGTTCTCGTGTGGTGGCTGTGGGCGAGCCATACCTTCTACGCAGATCGGTACGACACCGATGACCTCGTGTACCGCTTCTTGGCCGGAGCACAGATGGTTGCGATCGCGATCCTCGCCGCGAGCGTTTCCACCGGTCCCTCAGAATCAACTGCTGTCTTCGCAGCAGCATATGCGGCAGCGAGGATCCTGCTCCTACTCCTGTACGCACGCGCCTACAAGTACGTGCCGGCTACCCGACAGCTCGTGCGCGGCTATCTCACCGGGTTTGGCGCAGGCGCTGCCCTGTGGGTCATCTCAATCGCCGTTCCAGAGCCTGCTCGCTTCTGGTTGTGGGGTACTGCGTTCGTTATCGATATTGCAACCCCGTTCATCGTCCGCAAAGCGCAGGCGGCAGCACCACTCGACGTGTCGCATCTCCCTGAGCGGTTCGGCCTCTTCACGATCCTCGTGTTGGGCGAGGCGATCGTTGCCGTGACCGTTGGCCTGGGCCATGTGGAATGGCAGGTTGCCACCACGGTCACCGGTGTGTTCGGGCTTTCGATTGCGACGGCGCTTTGGTGGATCCACTTCGACAATGTCGATGGCCGGGTCGTGAGGCGCAAGGGTGGGGGCAAAGCATGGCAACCCACGGTGTGGATCTACAGCCACCTTCCGCTTGCCATCGGGCTTGCGATGGTCGGTGTGGGGATCGAGCACGCCATCGTCGCAGCGGATAGTCACCACTACACAGAACCAGAGCGTTGGCTTCTCGTCGGCGGGCTCGTTCTGGCCCTCACCGCAATGATCGGCATTGAGGTGGCGTCCAAGCGCGAGATCCGGGATGATCTTCGCACGGGACTGATCCTGTCCCGGCTCATCGCAATCGCAGCAGCCCTCCTCGTGGGTGGCATCGGAGCGCTTGGCGCGCCGGCGACCGTTGTCGTCCTCGCCATCCTCTGCGGCACCCTCGTCCTCACAGACCTTGTCATCGCAACCATCGCAGCCCGATAGCTGTCCTCCCTGAACCTCAATCCTCTGTTCGATGGAGCGCCTGCTCTGTCGTCCTCCCTTCAGGGAGGACACGCGAGCGCAGCGAGCGAGGAGGGGGTGCGAGCCTGCGAGCCTCAAGCGGCACGCCACCAGCAACCATTCGACAAACGCAAGACGCTGAACGCCGGACGACCCGATCTACGCGTCTGCGGTCTTCTTCGCGTAGGTCCAGGTGGAGTACTCGTCTGCGAACCCCACCATGATCAGGGGGAGCAGGCCTCCGGTGAACACACCTGCCGGTGTGGCGGTCACGAGCAGGACGAACGTGTAGATGACAGCGAGGGCCGCGGCACCTGAACGCCATTTGTAGACGTCGTTCGCCCTTGGAGGGTTCAGACAGAGCGTGGCACCAGCGGCGAATGCGGCCGTTGCTCCGAGAATCGGGGCAAGCATGCCGATGGTGAAGCCCAGCATGAGTAGCAGCACCATGGACTGCAGCACCCTCTTGGGCGCTCTCGGGTTTCTCGAGACGAAGCCAAGTGTGATGAAGACGAACGGTGCGAGCACGAGACCGATCCCGACAAGTGCAGGGTCGATCTCAGTCGAACCGTCGGCGTTCGTGACGAAAGAGGACGCATACGTGAAGTAGCTGAAGACCATCACCACGGTCGCCATAGCAATAGCAAGCCAGTTGCGTCGCTTCAGGTCATCGTTGAGGGACTTGCCGGTTACCTCGGTTGCCATCTATCCCTTAACAGATCCGGCAGTGAGCCCTCGCACGAAGAACCGCTGCAGTGCAAAGAACACCGCCAGCGGAACGATCATCGTCACGAATGCAGCTGCCGGCAGCAGGCTCAGAGCACCTTCGCCACGTCCTGCGAGGTCGGCCAGCTCAACGGTCAGCACGCGGACCTCGGGGTCGATTCCGAGGAACACCAATGCAACCAGGAAGTCGTTCCATACCCAGAGGAACTGGAAGATCGCAAAGGATGCGAGGACGGGGACCGACAGCGGCACGATCAGCTTCGAGAAGATCTTGAAGTGATCTGCACCGTCGATGGTCGCCGATTCGATGATTGACGATGGGAGCGATCCCATGTAGTTGCGCAACAGGTACACAGCGAGCGGCAAGCCGAACCCGGCGTGAGCGAGCCAGACCGCCGGATACGTACCGGTGACGCCGATATTCGTGTAGACCCGCAGGATCGGGATCAGTGCCATCTGGAGTGGAACGACCATGAGTCCCACCACGATCACGAACAGCAGGTTGCGGCCCGGAAACTCCATCCACGCAAATGCGTACGCAGCGAATGCTGCAATCGTGATCGGGATCACGACGGAGGGGATGCTCACGGCCACCGTGTTCGCGAACGCGTTGCTGAACCCTTGATCGAGTACCGTCTTGTAGTTCTCGAGGGTCCATGTAGCTGAGTTGAAGATGTCTCCCCACACCGTCCACCACCCGGAGGCACGGATCGACTTGGGCTCACGGAACGAGTTGACCAGCAGACCCAATGACGGGATCGTCCACAACGTGGCGATAACGCCGACCGTGAGGTAGATGGGGAGCTTTGAAGAACGCGACTCTTGCGTCTTGGCCGGTGTTTCGGCGGTCATCGCGTTGCCTCCTGCGCCCGGAATCGGTTGACGTTGATCACAAGGATGGGAATGACTGCTATGAACAGCAGCACAGCCAGGGCGGCGCCGAGTCCATTGTTACGGAACGTGAAGAATTCGGTCACCATCTGTTGGGCAACGACCTGGGTCCCGTCGCGACCACCGGTCATGACGAACACGATGTCAAACACCTTCCATGTGGTTATCAGAACTGTTGTCCACACGACGACGATCGTGGACGATATCGAGGGGACTGTGATCTTCCAGAATGCTTGCCATTCCGATGCACCGTCGATGCGGGCAGCCTCCAACAGCGCTTCGGGTACTCCCTTGATGGCTGAGGACAGGATGACCATTGAGAATCCAACCTGGAGCCAGACGAGTATCACCATGAGGAACAGGTTGTTCCATGGTTGTAGCTGGAGCCAGTTCACCGGATCTGCGCCGAAGTTGACCCAGATCGCATTGAGAAGTCCGATCTGTTCTCCAAATCCCTCGGGTCGGAACCCATATATGAAGGTGAAGACGACCGAGGCACCGACGAACGAAATAGCCATCGGGAGAAAAATGAGGGACTTTGTGAACGACTCGGTTCGTCTTCCGAGTTTGTCAACCATCACCGCAAACGACAAGCCGATCCCAACCGCAGCGATTGGTACAAGGATCACCCAACCGAGTGAGTTTCGAATTGCGACTTGGTACGTGCTGTCCGTGAAGATCTTGATGTAGTTGTCGAGTCCGACGAACGACTCACTGTCTTTGTCCTGGAAGCTGATGATCGTCGTGTTGACGGCGGGATAGACGAGATAGAAGGAGAGGATCGCCATTGCAGGCCCCACGAAAGCGAAGGGCCGTACAGCACGTCCCCTCTTCTCCGGCAGCAGGTTGAGCAATTGGTCCATGCCCCAGTACATGCCCCAGACACCTCCCACGCCGGCTATGACAGCAACGACTACCTGTATCGCCTTGTTCGCTTCCTCATCCCGAAGGAAATCGAAGGCGAAGAAGAAGCCGATCATGAGCAGAGGCAGAACAAGCGCTGAAGCAATCCTCAGCACCCAGACCTGGAACGAGTTGTCTTGCTGCTCACCACCAGACCCGGTCTGTGGCGGTGGTACACCGCTCTGGTCATGCTGTGCAACTGGTGGGGCGCTCATCAGATCTCCCGTGTGACTGTGCCTTGCTCGGGGTCTCGGGTGTGGTCGGGGGGCGACGGATCGCCGCCCCCCGACTTCACCGTCGGTTGTTGGCTAGTTGATCGGTTTACGGCCAGCTTGCCTCGATGGTGTCAGCGACCTCCTGTGCCGGTGTTCCGCGGCTCCAGTCGACCATGCCCGTCCAGAACGTGCCCTGGCCAACTTCTGGTGGCATCAGGTCCGATGCGTCGAATACGAAGTTGTTCGTGGCGAGAGCTCCAGTGATCGACGTGGCAAATGCCTTCGCCGAATCAGACTCGTAACAGTCGATGTTCACGTCCTTGTGTCCAGGAAGACGTTCGACTCCTGCGACACCGTGGCCACCGTATGGAGCAACGCCGCCACCGGAGGCTGATGCCAATGTGCACTGCCAATCAGGTGTGATCCAGTCCTTGATGACCTGAACGTTCTCAGGAGAACCGTCGAACACCATGATGGTGTCGCCACCGCCCATGGCCCCAGTGTTCCCGTCAATCGTCGGGAACGCGAACACCTTGATGTTGTCCTCATCACCCGCTTCGTAGCCCGGAGCGTCGACGAAGAAGTTCGCGATGAACGAACCTTGCTTGAGCATGAGACATCCAGGTTCCGGCTTGTTGAACAACGGACTGGGTGAGTCAGCGAAGTTCACGCCCGCAACGTTCTCAGGACCGCCCAGGACGAAGCCTTCTGCGAAGAACAGCTCGCCGAACGTGTCGAACGCCGAGACGATCGCGGGATCGTTGAACGGAATGTCATGGTTGAACCAGTCGGCGTACGTATCGCCACCGGATTGACGGACCACGATGTCCTCGAGCCAGTCGGTGCCGGCCCAACCTGTGGCGGGACCACTCTCGAAGCCGAAGCACCAAGGTGTCATGCCGTCGTCCACGATCTGCTGTGACAGGGCCATCATGTCTTCCCATGTCTCAGGGATCTCGTAACCGTTGGCCTCGAACGTCGGCTCGTGATAGAACACGATCGACTTGAAGTTCGGGAACCACGGAATGCCGTAGTGCTCACCGTCGTCGCAGAGGCCGAGATCCATCCAGAACTTGGAGTGGTTCGCTTCCATCTCAGCAATGTCGAAACCCATCGTCTCGAGGGACACGAGGGCGCCATCGTCGGCGAGGGAGCAAATCGAAGACGGCTGTGGCGTCACCGCAACCGCAGGTGGGTTGCCGCCATCGACCTGGATTCGCAGCTGTTCTTCGAATGCGTCTGAGCCTGTGAAGGTGATCTGTGAACCCGTCTCCGCGTTGTATACGTCGACGAAGCCCTGGAGCGCCTCACCTTCAACACCCACCGGGGCACCGAACAGCGTGAACTCGGCAACAGCAAGATCGCCACCGCCGTCTGTGGTATCTGTGTCTCCGTCGTCGCTGCTACATGCAGCTGCGACGAGGGCGAAGACGACCAGCAACAAAAGTAAATTGAATTTCCGCATGGTTGTTCTCTTCCTCCTTGTCACCTCTCACGATAGCAGCAGGGTGTTGGCGGTCGAGTCCGCGAGAGATCTAGGAACCGGAAGATCGAGATTGCGTGTTCGGAGGCCCATCTCGGACTCTGGTGATGCGAGTTCAGACCCGGGTGCCTTCCAGGAAGAACGTCTTCACGAGGCCCTTCCCCTTGATGTCGATAGATCCTCGTTCGCTGACGATGAACCGATCGTCGAGCAGGTCTGCAGCACGCTGGGTGACCTGGATCTTGTTCGGTACGCCATTGGATTCCATCCGGCTTGCGGTGTTGACGGTGTCGCCGTACACGTCGTAGATGAATCGAGATTCCCCAATGACCCCGGCAACCACCGGGCCGACGTCCATGCCGAACCGCATGGACAGAGGCTCAGTGGTACCCAGTGTGCGATTCGCCACAGCAGCACGGATTGCCAGGGCCACATCTGCGAGATCGTTGATGTCCTTGCCCGGATCCGGGGCACCGGCCATGACCATGTACGCGTCGCCGATCGTCTTGATCTTCTCGACGCCGTGGGCAAGAGCGATCTCGTCGAATTCGGAGAAGACGGAGTTGAGGGCGTCGACGAGATCATCGGCGGAGAGTCTCTCCGACTTGGGGGTGAAATCGACGATATCCGCGAACAGCACAGCGACCCGCTCGTGTCGATCAGCAATGGGCTGCTCGCCGTCCTTGAGGCGCTCTGCGATCGTGGCTGGCAGCACATTGAGGAGCAAGCGTTCAGACCGGGCACGTTCTTCAGCAAGTTCATCAGCGAGCTGGTTGCGCGCCCGCACGTACACGGACATGGTGAGGGACACGATCAACCCCGTCGTCACGATATTCACTGCGAAGAAGGTGATGATGAGCCCGAGAGGAAGGTCCGGCGCCCACGTGCGGAACGTGGCGTCGAGCGGAACCAGTGCGAGCACAAGGGCAGCGTACGTGACGAACGACAGAATCGGCCGGCGTGCGTCGGCGAACGAGAGTGCGCCGACCACTCCCACGAATGAGTACATGACGACGCCGCTGCTGTTGACGAATCCCCCCAGCGCGATGTGAACCAACGCCGGCAGCATCATCAGCATCGCTATCTGGCTGCGGCGAAGGAACAGGCTGTCCCGTGTGCGGTGGAAGTGGACGACGCCGGCGAACGACACGGTCGCGTATGCAAGGGGGATGACACCGGCCTGGGGGACACCGATCCATATGTAGTAAAGACCCCACGGAACGATCATCGACGCAGCGATCACCGTGGTGAGTACGAGGGTCGTCTTCCTCGTCCGGGTCCCACGGTCGTCTGAAGGATTGTGACCAATTGTTGCGATCCGCGTGAGCCATGAACGGATCGTGGCAGGGATCGAGCTGGGCGTGTCCTGTGTGTCCGTCACAAAGAGAGACTACGCAGTCCGTGCTATCGCGTCGAGAGCGAACTCAACGGCGTCGTTGTACTCGAGCGAAGCTCCGCGAGACATGGCATCGTTGGCGTCATCCGTGTCGAGGGATTCGGTGATCGCATTGATCATGTTCCGGTAGCGATCTCCGACGGGGCCGAAGAGCTCTGGCGCGTGTTCGGAGTCGGCCTCTGTCGCTGCGTTGAGTACGAGGGCATCCCTGTCTGCGCCGGCATCGTGGAGGATCTCGACCAGATTCCGCACTGCGGTCCAGAGCTGTGGTCGATTTCCAAGGCCCCAGAAGAGGTGAATACATCGATCCATGGCATCGAGCGCAACTGATGTTTCGCCGTAACGACCAGCGGTTGCCGCCAGGGCAATGAGCGAGATCCCTGCCACGAATTCGTTGTCGACAGACACCGAGTACTCAACGGACTCCTCGAGGACATCGATTGCCTTCGCCGGGTTGACCTCGGCATCGAGTTCGCCTTCGAGATAGCGAGCCCAAGCGAGCAGAGTCGGGTTGCCCGATTCGTCTGCCTGGACATTGAGTTGAGCCGAGGCCTCGCGCGCCTTGTCGACATCACCTGTGTACAGAAGTGCAAGGGCATAATCCGTGGTGAGAGCCCCCGTGACGCGGATGAGGCCAATGCTGCTCGTCTTTTCGATTGCTACGGGGGTGTCCTCGATCACGAATGCAAGGTCCCCGACGAAGAATTTGCTGATGTGCTCGAAGTTGGAGAGCATCGCTTCTGCGGTTTGCCGGTCATTGACCTCACGTGTTACGGACGCGAAGAAATCGGCTGAATTCTTGAGGTCACCGGCGAAGAGCGATTCGTAGGCGATGGCGAACGCGTAGTTGAGCCTCGCATCGTGGGCTGATGGCAGGGCTTCAAGAGCGTCTCGGGCGAAATCGAGCATTCCCGGTCTGATCTTGGACGTGACGAGGAACGGAAGGCTTGCTCCGATGTCGGCCATGAGATCGAAGGCATCGTGTTCTCCTGACCATCGCGATGCTCGTTGTACGTTGGAGAGATCGGCAAGGAGCTGGGCGAGGTAGCGCGATTCCTCCGGTCCAGCCAGACCAACACCTGCTGCAGCGGACAACTCAGCAAACCACTCGGCATGGCTTCGCTCGACGACTACTCGATCGTTCGC
>CBETWC010000026.1:0-10412 GCA_965539925.1 uncultured bacterium | reverse complement strand
GATGTCGTTGTCATCGAGTCCGACCCCGTTCGTGCTGCTGAAGCGCAATCGGAGATCGATTGCCTCGTCATCAACGGGAACGGCGCGTCTGCAGAGACACTGAAGAATGCTGGCCTGGCTGACTCAGATCTTCTGATAGCCGTCAGCTCATCAGATGCAGTCAACGTGCTCGCCTGCGCGGCAGGTACCAAGGTGAACATCCCCCGCAAGGTTGCGAGGGTGGAAGACCCACAGCTCAAAGCCGAAGTTGAAGCGCTCGGAGTGGACCTCGTCATCGATCCGGGCGAGGCGGCTGCCCGTGAGCTCCTGCGACTCGCTTCGAGCGGCGACATCGCCGAGATAATCGAGTTCGCCGGCGGGGAGCTCATCCTCCTCGGTGCCTATGTCGACAGCGGTGCTTCCTTCGTTGGGCATTCGCTCGCGGATCTCAAGGACTCGGTGGAGGGCTGGGACTGGCTTGTTGTCGCCGTTATCCGCCATGGCGAAACGATCATCGCGAGAGGATCGACGACACTCGAAGCCCGCGATCACGTGTTGATGATGGCGAGAGCCGACGCGACAGAGAAGGCATACGAGTGGCTCGGCCTGTCGAGTCAACCTGCGCACAAAGCGATGGTCCTTGGTGGTACCCGTCTCGCCAAGCTCACTGCGAGCATGCTTGCTGATCAAGGGATCCACACCACCCTGATTGATTCGGACATGAAGCGGTGCCGGCTCATTGCTGAGGAGCTTCGCAACGTCGTGACCGTCTGTGCCGATCCCAAGGATCCGAAGATCCTGCGTTCGGAAGGCATTGAGGCGACCGATGTTGTGATGGCCCTGTCAGGATGGGACAGCGAGAACATCGTCGGCGCACTCGTTGCGAAGTCGCTCGGAGCGCGTGAGGTCATCGCGAGAATGACGAACACGGACCTCATCGGTCTCCTACCCGGAATCGGTATCGACGCGACCGTGAGCTCACGACTCTCGGCAGCCAATGAGATCCTGCGGTTCGTCCGCCGCGGTGTGATCTACTCGGTGGCAACCTTCTCGGATTCAGATGCTGAGGCCATAGAACTCGAGGTCAGGCCGACGAGTCCCGCCATAGGAAAAAGCCTCGCGGATCTCAAGTTGCCGCACTCGCTCATCATCGGTGGCGTCCAGAGAGGCACAGAAGCGTTCGTGCCGCGTGGGAACACGAAGATCGAGGTCGGAGATCACCTCATCGTTATCGCCCTCCCCGAAGCGATCCCCACCGCAGAGAAGCTCTCGGGCTGAGTCCATGTCCTGGCGCCATCTCCTTCATGTCGTCGGTGCAGTGCTCGGAGCGATCGGCGTGTCGATGATGGCTCCGGTCGTGACGGCTGTCCTCTATCAGGAGTGGAGCGATCTACCCGGTCTCCTGATCGCTGCGATGATCACGACGGTCGTCGGCTTTGGTCTGTGGCGCGTGTTCGATCGCCCCGGCGAACTGACGACACGCGAGGGTTTCGCGACCGTCGGTCTTGCTTGGATCGCGTTGGCGCTCGCCGGCGCTCTGCCGTACCTGTTGACCGGGGCGATCGGCAATCCGACTGACGCTGTGTTCGAAGCGGCGGCCGGGTTCACGACGACAGGCGCCTCGATCGTTGCCGACCCGGGTGCCATGGCGCATGGGGTCCTGTTGTGGCGGTCGCTCACACAGTGGATCGGGGGTATGGGAATCATCGTGCTGTCGATTGCCATCCTTCCTCTCCTGGGTATGGGAGCGCTTCAGCTTGCGAGAGCCGAATCCCCGGGTCCGATGCCTGATCGGCTGACCCCACGGTTCAAGGAGACAGCGAAGCGCCTGTGGTTGGTGTATCTGATCCTCACGATCATGGAGATCGGACTCCTCTGGGTCGGTGAGATGACCCTGTTCGAGGCGATCAATCACTCCTTCACGACGATGTCGACCGGTGGGTTCAGCACGAACTCCGGCTCACTCGGTGCCTTCTCTGCGTACACGCAGTGGGTTGTCATCTTGTTCATGGCTCTCGCGGGCATGTCCTTTGCCCTCCACTTCAAGGTCGTCCGACGCGACTGGCGGGCCTACTTCAAGTCAGTGGAATTGCGCTTGTACCTCGCGATCATCCTCGGCGCCGCCGTGCTCATGGCGATCGGCACATGGGGTGGTTCCGTTTCCACCACGGTGCGTGATTCCCTGTTCACATCGCTGACGATCGTCACGACGACTGGTTACGCGACCGCTGACTTCGCAACCTGGATCCCGGCTCTCGGGATAATGATCGTTGGCTTGATGTTCGTCGGGGGCATGGCGGGGTCGACCGCGGGAGCCATCAAGACTGACAGGCTGCACATCCTCTACGAAGCATCTCGCACCGATGTTCGCCGGCTTATCCACCCACGCGGCGTGTTCGTCACTCGTGTCGGTGATTCTCCGGTTCCCCGGCTTGTGGTCGAGACGGTCCAGACGTTCTTCCTCCTGTACATGTTCGCGTTCATGACGGGGACATTCCTGATGGCGATCATCGTTTCATTGTCGGGAGCGGACACCGATGTCATCACGATTGTCACCGCCGTCGCGACATCGCTCGGCAACGTGGGTCCGGGTCTGGGCGAGGTCGGCCCAACCGGCAACTTCCTCGCGATCCCATGGCCGGGGAAGTGGCTCCTTGCCTCCCTGATGATCATCGGCCGCCTCGAGATACTCCCGATCCTGATCCTGTTCAACAGGGAGGTCTGGCGCAAATGAACTGACAGGCGTCAGGCGTCAGACGTCAGGCGTCAGGAACGACCTGGGTCCTGTCTCATATCGGGATCGTTCGCCTTCATCTCGGCCTCGCGGTCGGCCTGGGACATGTACTCGCTGTATGAGCGTCTCCGTGAGCGGGTGATGAGGACGTAGAGTCCAACGATTCCTGCAGCGAGTATCAGCCACACGATGATCGCCCCGCCGCCTGCTTGCGGGATTGTCGATGTCTCCTGCGCCAGAAGTGATGCTTCGAACATGGCTCTAGCCTACGCCCAACACATTCGGAGAGTCCATTGGCCAAGACGGTCACCCTCATACGACACGCAGAGACAAACGCCAACCGCGTCGGCCGCTGGCAGGGCTCTGCAGATTCTGGGATCTCGCCACACGGCGAGGAACAGCTCATCGCCCTTGCTGGTCGCCAGAACGGGACCAGACCCGATGTGCTCGTGGCATCGGATCTCCCAAGGACGATGCGGACGGCCTCCTTTCTGGGTGATGCGACTCCGAACGCTGCCTGGCGCGAGTTCCAGGTCGGTGACTGGGAAGGCCTGACATCAGCTGAGATAACCGACCGTTATCCGGGTCACATGGAGGCATTCCTGCGAGGAGAGGACATGGCTCCCGGTGGTGGCGAGCTGATGTCGGACTTCAGGGATCGGGTGGTCGGGGCGTTCGAGGAAGTGGTGGCGTCACTCGAAGAAGGACAATCGGCGACAGTCGTTGCCCACGGCGGTGTGATCTGGGCGGTCATGGGTCACATCCTCGGCCTCCGCGATGGACCGCTCAGACTCATTCCATCCCACAACACGGCGTCGACAGTGATCCGTGTCGACCCCGACGGCTCCAAGCAGATCCAGGTGTTCAACGACGCGACACACCTCTCATCCGTGCCGACCCAATTCGGCCCTGCAGGTTCCGTGGTGTCGCTGTTCCGTCACGGCCAAACGGAAGCAAACGTGCTCGGTCGCTGGCAGGGCAGGACCGACAGTCCCCTCACACCCCTCGGACGTGCGCAGGTCGAGTCTGCTTCGATTACGGCACCCCCATTGCAGGCCCTGTACACATCTCCCCTCGGCAGGACCGTTGAATCCGCGTCGATCATCGCTGCCGCCCGCGGTGTCTCCCCAAGTCATGAAGAAGGCTTGATCGAGATGTCCTTCGGAGGCTGGGAGAACATGACGACCGCCGAGGCCGTGGCGGATGACCCCGAGCTATTCAACATGATCTACACCCACGGAGAGGACATGCCGCGAGGCGGGGACGGCGAGTCGTTCACCCAAGCTGGCGAACGTATCTCTGAAACCATCAGGTCGCTCGCTGAGGGAGCAAGCGTGGATCACATCGGTGCCGTCTCGCACGGGGCTGCGATTCGGGCGTACATCGTGAGCGTTGTCGGACTCTCGTTTGCCACCCGAAATCGCTTCCCGATTCCTCGGAACTCGTCCATGTCCCAGGTACGCCACACTCCGACTGGACCGGTGCTTGCCGCCTACAACGTGGCTCCCCACCTGGACACGTAGGGGGGCCGAGCGTGCGTCTGCTGATCGTGACGAACGACTACCCGCCCAAACCCGGTGGCATCCAGATGTACCTCAAGAACCTGGTTGATGCCTACCCGGACGAGGTCCATGTCTTTGCCCCGGCCGACTCGGACGCTGATCGGGATGAGCAGGGGGTGACTCGCGGATCAAAGCCCTACATGCTGCCGACCAAACCGACAGCAAGAGCGATCACAGAGGTGGCTCAAGAGTTCGAGCCGGATGCCGTGCTGTTCGGTGCGCCACATCCCCTGCCTTTCCTCGGAGGCAGAATCCGAGAAGCGCTCGGAGTACCGATCGGCGTGCTCAGCCACGGCGCCGAGATCACGATTCCCGGTGCTATCCCCGTGGTGAGGCAACTCCTTGGACGCAATCTCGCCAGTGCCGATGTCCGTTTCGCTGTGAGTCGATACACAGCCAGGAAGGTGGAGCGGATCTCGGGAAAATCCGTCGAGTTCCTCGGCGCCGGAGTCGAGGTTGAAACGTTTGTTCCACCACGAGAACGTCGGCACAACGATCCTCCGGTTGTCGGGTGCGTGAGCAGGTTCGTCCCGCGCAAGGGTCAGGGAAGGCTCATCGAGGCGGCGGCGAAGCTCGGGAGCGACGTCGAGCTTCTCTTCGTTGGCAAGGGTCGGACCGAGGGTGACCTCCGCAAGAAGGCTGCAGATCTCGGCGTGAACGCTCGCTTCGAGGTGGATGTGCCGTGGTCCGAGTTGGCAGGGCTCTACCAGCAGATGGATGTCTTCTGCATGCCGTGCAAGTCACGATGGGGCGGGCTTGAGGTGGAGGGGCTCGGTCTCGTGTTCCTCGAGGCTGCTTCGAGCGGTGTGCCTGTCCTTGCAGGTGATTCCGGTGGCTCGCCCGAGACCGTGCTTCCTGGCGAAACCGGGTTCGTGGTCTCGGACGTCGACGCGATCGTCGAAGGCCTCGAAATCCTTCTCAACGACCCCTCTTCTGCGAGGCAGATGGGTGCACAAGGCCGCCGGTTTGTGGAGAGCGAATTCACTTGGGACCACGTTGTCGATCGTCTGCATGCAGGATTCGCGCCACATCTGGGCTAGGTTCTACGCCGTCACCACCCTTGACACGGACGTGTGACTCACGTATCTCTAAACGCCAGAACCCATTCGAATCAGGAAGTCATGACCAAGAAGCTCGTCATCGTCGAGTCGCCAGCCAAGGCGAAGACCATCAACAAATACCTCGGGAGCGACTTCATCGTGGAGTCGTCGATCGGTCACATCCGTGACATCCCCGCGCGTGCTGCGGATCTTCCGGAGAAGAAGCGTGACCTTTGGAAGAGCACCCGTTTCGGTGTCGATGTCGACAATGGCTTCGTTCCGATATACATCGTCACGGACTCATCGAAGAAGCAGGTCAGGCTTCTGAAGCAGAGGCTCAAGGAGGTCGACGAGCTCTACCTCGCCACGGATGAGGATCGCGAGGGGGAGGCCATTGCCTGGCACCTGCTCGAGGAACTCAAACCGAAGGTCCCTGTTCGTCGGATGGTGTTCCATGAGATCACGAAGAAGGCGATCCAGGAAGCAGCTGCGAACCCGAGGGATCTCGACCTGCCCCTCGTGCAGGCTCAAGAAGCGAGGCGGATCCTCGACCGGCTCTTCGGATACGAAGTGTCTCCGGTGCTCTGGAGGCGGATCCAGAGGGGACTCTCGGCTGGTCGCGTGCAGTCGCCAGCCACGCGGATCATCGTCGAACGAGAGCGGGAGCGGATGGCGTTCATCCGTGCCAGCTACTCAGGCCTCAAGGCGATCCTCGCAGCTGACGAGGGGGAGTTCTCTGCATCGCTCAAGACTGTCGATGGCACGCGCGTTGCCGAGGGTTCCGACTTCGGCCGTGACGGAGAGCTGAAGAAGGACAGGCTCCTCCTCTCTCCCCAAGACGCAATCGACCTCGCGACGGGTCTCTCCGGCGCCGAGTTCAGGGTTGCCGGTGTCGAACGCAAGCCGTATACGCGTCGGCCATATCCGCCCTTCCGAACATCGACCCTCCAGCAGGAAGCTGGTCGGAAGTTTCGCTTCGGCGCACGCCGAACGATGAGCGCTGCCCAGCGCCTCTATGAGGCAGGGTTCATCACCTACATGCGGACCGATTCCACGAATCTGTCCGGCACCGCGCTCGAGGCTGCACGTTCGTTGGTGGCAGACCGCTATGGATCGAAGTTCCTCCCCACCAAGCCGCGCTTCTACGGCAAGCAGGCAAAGGGAGCCCAGGAGGCGCATGAGGCGATCCGTCCTGCAGGAGAACGATTCCAGGACATCAACGCAGCAGCAGCGAACTTCGGTCCCACATCGGACGAGACCAGGGTGTATGAGCTGATCTGGATGCGAACGGTTGCCTCCCAGATGAAGGACGCCAAGGGCGAGAGCCTGATCGTGCAGATCGAGGCGGACGCCCTCGATGAGCGGACGTGCCGGTTCCAGGCATCCGGTCGGACGATCACCTTCCCCGGCTTCCTTCGCGCCTATGTCGAGGGCAGAGACGACCCGGATGCTGCCCTTGACGACAAGGAGACCCATCTGCCCCACATGGTTGAAGGCGACGCGATCCGTCCTGTGGAACTCGAACCGACAGACCATGAGACCAAGCCACCTGCCCGCTACACGGAGGCTTCGTTGATCAAGCGCCTCGAGGAGCTCGGCATAGGCAGACCGTCGACCTACGCGTCGATCATCACCACGATTCTCGACCGCGAGTACGCCCGAAAGCAGGGCTCTGCGCTGATCCCGACGTGGCGGGCGTTCAGCGTGGTCGGCTTGCTTGAGCAGTACTTCTCTGACTACGTGGACTACGACTTCACCGCACGAATGGAGGCCGATCTCGACCGCATCGCGTCCGGAGACCAGGAGATGGTCCCGTACCTCGACGCCTTCTACAACGGGAACGGGTCGCCCGGACTCAAGAACCTCGTCGGCGAGGACGTCCTGGAGCAGATTGACCCGAAGGCGGTCAACTCGTTCCCGATCGGGACGGGCGACGATGGCGAGCCTGTCTGTGCCCGGGCGGGCCAGTACGGCCCTTACCTCCAGCACGGCGAGCGACGAGCCTCGATCCCGCCTGATCTTGCGCCGGATGAATTGACGCTCGAGCGTGCTCTTGAACTGCTCGATGCCCCGAGTGGTGATCGTTCGCTCGGAACGGATCCGGAGTCAGGTCTTGAGGTGCTCACCAAGGCAGGACGCTTCGGGCCGTATGTCCAACTCGGTGAGCGCGATGCCGATTCCAAGAAGAAGCCGAAGACAGCGTCGCTGTTCAAGACCATGTCGCTGGACGAGATCACGCTCGAAGACGCGCTGAAGCTGCTCACGATTCCGCGTGTCATTGCTGATCATCCCGAGGACGGCAAGCCCATCGAGGCGCTCAATGGTCGGTACGGACCGTACATCAAGTGGAACAAGGAGAGCCGCTCTCTCGAGACCGAGGAGCAGTTGTTCACTGTGAGTCTCGATGATGCACTCGCGATGCTTGCGAAGCCCCGGCAACGTCGCGGAGCGAAACCACCCCTCAAGGAGCTGGGCGCCGACCCGGTGACGGGCGCGGAGATCGTGGTCAAGGATGGACGCTTCGGCCTGTACATGACCGATGGCGAGACAAACGTGTCGTTCCGCAAGGCGGAGACGATCGAGAACATCACGCTCGAGCATGCCTCGGACAGACTCGCTGAGAAGCGGGCGAAGGGTCCAGCGAAGAAGAAATAGTCAGGTATCAGGCGTCAGGTGTCAGGTATCTGAAGTCTGCGAAAATGGAGCCATGGCCACAGATCACCCATTCGCCGATGCCCGCTACGTCGCATTCGAAGGCATCGAGGGCGCGGGAAAGTCAACCATCGCCCACCGGGTTGCTGAGTACCTGATTGCCAGAGGTGAGGAAGTGGTGTTCGTACGCGAACCCGGGGGAACCTTGGCAGGGGAGAAGATTCGCGACGTGCTGCTGACGATGGACCACGATGTTGCGCCGCGTGCCGAGGCCGCTCTCTTCGCTGCGTCACGGGCGCAGTTGGTCGCCGAATTGGTCTCACCTGCGCTCGCAGCCGGTGCCTGGGTGCTCTCGGATCGCACCGCCTACTCCTCGCTTGCTTACCAGGCAGGAGGTCGGGGGTTGCCCCTCGACGAGGTATGGACGCTCAACGACATCGCGCTCGGAGGCGTGTGGCCAGACGTCGTCGTACTCCTCCGGCTCGATCCTGATGCCGGACTCTCCAGGCAGCAGGACGGCGATCGTATCGGGAATGAGGGGGTCGAGTTCCACACAAAGGTGGCGGAAGCATTCGACGATCTCGCTTCGAGTGAACCGGAGCGATTCATCATTGTCGACGCATTGCACGATATCGACGATGTTGTTGCTGCTGTGGTCGACGGCCTCGGGCTGGCGACGTGACGCATTTCGCCGACCTCGTCGGGCATGGCGGAGTGCTTGATCTGCTCATGGCAGAGCTCAAGGCTCCTGCGCAGGCATACCTGTTTGTTGGACCATCCAATGTCGGCAAGGCGAGTGTCGCGAGACGCTTCGCAGCTGCTCTTGTCGGCGGTGAGGATGCAGCGGCGGTGCGTCGGGCGAAGTCCGGGTCGCATCCTGACCTCATACTGATCGCTCCCGAAGGCCGAACGTCGATCACGGTGGACCAGGCCCGCGGTGTTGTATCTGCAGCCGTCAGATCGCCATTGGAAGCAGATCGGAAAGTGTTCCTCTTCGAGGAAGCATCGATGCTCAACGACGAAGCAGCGAACGCCCTGCTCAAGACCATTGAAGAACCGATTCCCACGTCAACGTTCGTACTCGTCGCCGAGTCCGAGGACGATCTCCCTGCCACCGTCCCGAGCAGATGCCGCACGATCGTGTTCGGTCGCGTCCCGGAGGCAGACATCGCCTCGGGACTCGTGGAGCTTGGTGTCGACGAGGAGAGCGCGCAGAAGGCAGCAAGGATCTCCGGTGGTCGCCCAGGGCTCGCGGTGGCTCTGGCTCGAGAGCCGAGGGTTGGCGCCTTCAGGGACACATGGTTGTCGATTCCCGATCGGCTTACTGACCATCCGGGAGACGCCTATCGCATCACCAGCGATGTGATCGCCGCCACCGAGCCCCTTCTCGAGGCAGTGAAACAGCGCCAGGAGGCAGAGATCGAGCGGGATCATCCAGAGGGCAACGTCCCGAAGCCTGTCGTCGAACGACAGCAGCGCGAACTCGCTCGTGCCTCAGACGCCCTGTACGTGACAGGGCTTGAGCTTCTTGCATCCTTCTACAGGGACACTGCGAGCGCGCAGCTGGGCGCACAGGTGCAGAACACAGACGTGTCGGTGGCCTCGCTCACACGGGTGACGACCGAGACCGCAGTCCAGAACGCCTACCGGGTACTCGGCACGATTGACTCTCTTCACGCAAATCAGCGGCCTCATCTCGCCCTTGCAGCGCTGTTCCTCGATCTGGGTACTGATGCCTGATCTCGCCAAGCTGGTTCCGCCCACCATCGAACGGGTCTTTCGGCTGCCGAACAGGGTGGTGTCGCGGGCGTTCTTCGATCTCGAGGTCGAGGGCGCCGAGAACCTGCCCCGTGGCGGTGCTGCGGTGATTGCCGCAAATCACTTCTCACACCTCGACCCTCCGCTGATAGCCGTCAACCTGGATCGCTACATCCGGTTTCTCGCGGTTGATGCTCTCTTTGTCGGGTCCAAGGTGTTCTCTCGCCTCCTCGAGTTCTTCGGGACGATCCCGATCGACAGGGACGGGTACCCGATCGGAGCGCTGAGGGAGGCGATCAGCCATCTCGAGGAAGGCGGAGCGGTTGGCCTCTTCCCCGAGGGAAGGCGGGTCGAGCGTTGGGGCGAGGATCTGCCGAAGCGAGGTGCAGCCTGGCTCTCCTGGATGACGGGTGCACCTCTCGTTCCGGTCGCGATCGTAGGGACCGAGCACTCCCTTGCGCCGGGGGAGAGCGCCTTCCGGCGAACCGCCGTCAAGATCTGGGTGGAAGAACCGATCTGGTGGGACGCGTACGAGGGTCAGACCGACCCCGTCGGAGCGATGATGGACGATTGGTACAAGGCTGTCGATAACCGGGTCCAGCACTGGTCGTAGGGACCACGCACCTGTCACCAGCCTCCTCAGCCCTGTATGATTCCTCCCCGTGCCGGGGTAGCTCAGGGGTAGAG
>CBETWC010000025.1:0-10433 GCA_965539925.1 uncultured bacterium | reverse complement strand
GATGGACATCATCGAAACAGATATCGACAACAGCCGATCAGCCTTCCGGCATATGCTCGCAACACGCAACGTGGAGGGCGTCCACAGCTTCCTTCCACCGTTCACCTTCGCCTACGAACTGCGCGGCTGGTATCCGGGTGGGGTAACGCTCTTCGGCGAGGTGCTCGATGTATTCGATGACCGAACGCCGAACGACCTCACAGATGCCGTGCTTGCCACCGCCCAAGCATCTCAGGCGTACTTTCTGATACTCATCGGACAAGCCCAGAGCGGCACTGACCTAGCTGTGGCTGCCCTCGATCGGCTCCCAGACTCCGCCGACCATATCGATCGACTCATCGTGGTGACCACCGTGGCACTTGGGTACGGGTATCTCGGCCGATCAGCCGAAATGATCGACCTGCTGACCCCGCTACTCGAGGCGTTCGAGAAGCTCGACAATCCATTCTGGGCGAGCGGCGTCAAGAACTGGATTTCCTTCGGCTATCTACTCAATGGCCAGCCCGACATTGCCACAGCACTCCTGTCTGAGGCGTTCACCGTCTTCGAGCGACTCGACGACCACTACTTCATGACATGGACGTTGTGGCTGCAGGCAATGATCGCTACGAACAGTGGCCGCCCGGAGGAATCCATCAAGTTCTCAGCACTTCAGGTCAAGCGAGCGAAGGAGATCGGCTACCCCAGGGGCTCGGTGGTTGCACAGGAAGTTGTTGGAGACGCGAACGTTGCCATACAACAGTTCACCGCCGCTGAGGCGGCCTATGTAGACAGCCTTAGAATAGCCGAGCAGATGGGCATGATCCGCGACATGCTCGGCTTGATGGCGAAGATCGCAGGGGTTCGATCCTCGATGGGAGACGACGATGGAGCCGTTGCCATGCTCGCAACCGTGTGTGCCGATCCCATCAGCACACAGCAGATGTTCTCCGGGAGCGTATCCATAAGGGACAACGCCGTAGCGGCACTCGATGCCATTCGTACCGATATGGACGAGGCCGAGTACGCGACAGCATTCAACAGGGGCTCTTCCGCCTCATTCGATCAAGCAGTCAACGTTCTGCTCGGCCGAGCCACCGAGATCACTCCGGCTTAGTCCTCTTCACCGGTCTGGGATTGGGGTGTTCACACAGCTCATAGAAGTTGCCGTCTGGAGCCTTGAAGTAGAACCATCGGTGCCCGTCAGGGCCGCGTTCGATATCGGTGACACCCTCGACATCGGCGTCCACCAACTCTCTGTGGGCTCCTCGGATGTCCTCGACCCACAGACCGGCAACCGGTCCCGTGTCGAGATGATCATGCTCCGCTGAATCAGGCCCGAACACCTCAAGGAGGTCGCCGTTTCCGGCTACCAACCTGCTGAAGCCTGGGACGTCCACCGTGAGTTCCATGCCGAGTATGTCGGCAAAGAAGGCAGCAGTCCTTTGACGGTTCTCGGCCGCTGAACCGACCCAGATGATTCCCTTGATGTGCATCGAAACACCTCCGAGACCCACAGTGTTGCAGCATGCACAGGCCGAGGGAAGGGCAGTTGACGCTGAACGTGCAAGCCGTATCGACACGTAGTAGGTTCGCGTCCATGTGGCCCCGCACACGAGATGGGGGCACCGGAGAGAGGACGTTGCATGGCATCTCACACGGTGGAAGATGTACGCGCCCACCTCTTGCTTGCCACGAAGGTCGAGCTTTCGACAATTCCGCCGTACCTCTTCGCCATGTATTCGATCAAGGACCAGGGGTCTGATGCAGCCCGACTGATCGCGAGCGTTGTGGTAGAGGAGATGCTCCACGCATGCCTCGTGACAAATCTGCTGCTCGCCATCGGAGGTGAGCCAGACTTTGGTCCCGACACCATCCCTTCGTATCCGAGCCTCATGGCCCACCACACACCGGACCTCCTTCTGTCGCTTGCACCGTGTACTACCGAACTGATCAATGACACGTTCATGGTGATCGAGAGCCCCAGGGCGCCTGGCGCGCCGCCCGAAGATGACAACTACGAGACACTCGGCCAGTTCTATGCGGCGTTGGAGAATGCCATCGCGGATCTCGACTCCTCAAGACAGATATTCGACGAGCCCCAGGCCCACCGACAGTTGGCGGACCCAACGTTCTACGCACCCGTGAAGTTCGATGCAGAGGACAGTGGTGGCTTGATGCTCATCGACAGCCGAGGAACCGCCGACCGCGCTCTTGAGATCATCGTCGACCAGGGGGAGGGGTTGTCCGACCATCTCTGGGCAGACCCGGCGCATCAGGAACTCACACACTTCCACAAGTTCAAGCAGATCGCGGATGGGACAAGCCCCATCGGACCGATATGGCCCGTCATGTCGAACCCTTCGACCGCTGCCTTCCCCGAATCAGTTCGCCCACTCTCGGATACATTCAATGCCCTCTACAGCCTGATGTACATCACCATGGGAGACCTCTTTTCTGGTGAGCACAACCAAACCGAGAGAATCGAGCGCCTCTACGCCCTGATGTCAGGTGTGCTCGCACCCGTTGCCAGACGGCTTGTTCAGATCCCGATTGGCAACGACCAGCACGCGTGCCCAACCTTCGAGGTCTACCGCTTCACGAAGGATCCTTGGGACCAGGCGGCCGACCTCATGGAAGCGGTCGCAGCCACCCACACCGATCTGGTCGAACCCGCGGCACGAGTCCGGACATTTGCCTGAACGGCGAGCAGCCGCCAATCGCCGATGTTCGCACGCCGTCCTGAGGGAGTCGGCTACCCGGGTCGCTGGTTGAGATTCCACGAAGCGAAGAGTCGAAGCCGACGGTGCGGGTCGCAGCCTGCAGCAGACGACCGCAGGAATCAGTCATGTCCACGGACGTGGTGTATTGAGGGGGTTCAGTCTTCGGGATCTGAGGTTACGACGCGGTAGGCCTCCGGAAGAAGCTCTGCTACGGGTATCCCCTGAACCTCGAGGGCGAGGTCATCGAGCCTCCTCAAGATGATCTCGGGGGGATCAGGGGGATCCACATCAAGCAATTGACCGGCCTCGCTTTCCACAGGGCGATCGCCGCGTAGGGGCCGCGCCCGCCGCGGATCCAGCGGCCACCAGGGTGCGACATCGTTCGCCCCGGTCAACCCTGCGTCAACCGCTTCGGACCCGTTGCCGGCAACCGAGGCGTCAGATGAGGTGGCGGTTCGGGGCAGCAGCGAACCAAGGATCTGCTCACGGGTTCTGCCCCGCCACTCGAGCAACAGCCACGGGTCGCTGTCGAGCCGATCGGCGAACACGTACAGGGTTGCGGCGATATGTTTGCAGGGGTTCGCATCATCAGGACATGTGCAGCGTGCCGAGACGTCGCTCCAACGCTTCGGCAGCAGCGCAACTCCGGCCGAAGCGAAGACATCTTCGAGTTCACCGGGAACCTCGCCGGCCAGGAGTCTCGCGGCGAATCTCACTCGCGACGCCAGCGCCGCGTCAACCTCGGCCCATTGGGTGTCTGATGTAGCGGGAGCGTGAACGGTCACCAGATACGGCGTCCGACGCGACCCCTGCACCTCGGCGAGGAGCTCCCCAAGATTGACCTCGAAGCTCAGAAGCTGACCCGAGCGTGCGTATCTCTTCCCTCGCTGCATTCGGGCACCGAGACCGTACGTGTCGAGTACTTCAACGAACCGTTTCGACCACCATTGCTCGGCCATGGCGCCTCGGGTCTTCGTCGTGGCGATGCCGTCGTCGACCGGGATGGGTAACGACTCGTAGAAGCCTTCCCACGGATTATCCCACCGTCGGCTCGGCATCAGCGCCTACCCGGTTTGGACGATGACCCGACGACCGATGTCTCCTCGTCGCCGTTGTCGATGTCGGTGGATCGGAGGGCTACCAGGTCACGGAGATCGTCAGTCGAAAGCTCTGTCATCCATTCCTCGCCCGAACCGAGCACCCGTTGAGCGAGTTCGCGTTTTGAGGTGATCATCGTGTCGATCCGTTCCTCGACTGTCCCAGAACTGACCAGCTTGTGGACGAACACGTTGCGTCGCTGGCCGATGCGGTAGGCGCGATCAGTCGCCTGGTCCTCGACGGCAGGGTTCCACCACCTGTCGATGTGGATCACGTGTGCAGCAGCAGTGAGGTTGAGTCCGGTACCGCCTGCTTTGAGCGATATCAGCAAGACACGCGGTCCGTCCGGATCCTCGAACCTCTTGACCATGTCCTCTCGTTTCGCCCTGGGTACTCCGCCGTGGAGCCACGCAACGTCAACACCGAGACGTTGCTCGAGATAGGGCTGCAGGGCATCACCCCACTTGCGGAACTGGGTGAAACACAACGCTTTGTCACCTGCGCTGAGAAGTTCGTCGAGCAGCTCCTCGACACGGGTCAGCTTGCCCGACCGTCCTGCCAGAGCCGACCCGTCACCGAGGAAGTGGGCCGGGTGGTTACATATCTGCTTAAGCCGCATCAGACCTGACAGGACGAGACCCCTGCGCTTCATTCCGTCGGCCGCCTCGGCGTCGGCGAGCATGTCGTCAACCACGGCCTGATACAGCGTCGCCTGCTCACGGGTCAGCGGGCAGTGATCGGTCATCTCGATCTTGTCGGGTAGGTCCGAGATGATCGATCTGTCGCTCTTGAGCCTCCGGAGTATGAATGGACGGGTCAGGCGGAGAAGAGCATCGGTTGCCTGATCGTCGCGGTCTCGCTCGATCGGGATCGCATACTGCTGCCGGAACGCACTCGCGCTGCCGAGCAAGCCGGGATTGAGAATATGCATGATCGACCAGAGCTCGGAGAGGCTGTTCTCGACCGGCGTCCCGGTGAGGGCGATCCGTCGGCCGGCGCTCAGCTTCCTGACGGCCCTGGTCTGCTTGGCGCCGGGGTTCTTGACTGCCTGGGCCTCGTCGAGCACCAGCCGTCCCCAGGTCAGTGCGCCAAGGGCCTCGGCGTCCCGGGCGACAAGCGAGTATGTCGTGAGGACCACATCGCACGATGCGGCACGATCGGCAAAGGGTTCGTCATGTCCGTGGCGATCCGGTCCGTGGTGGACGAGGATCGTGAGGTCAGGGGCGAAGCGCTCAATCTCGGACTTCCAGTTGCCGAGCACAGACACCGGGCAGACGACCAGCGTCGGCCCGGCGATGTCGTCATCGAGGAGGTCGGCGATCACCTGGGCCGTCTTGCCGAGCCCCATGTCGTCGGCGAGACAAGCACCAAGGCCGAGACGTCCCAGGAATCCGAGCCAGCCAACGCCGCGCTCCTGATAGGGACGGAGTACACCGTTGAAGCCCTCCGGTGTGGGCACCGGCTGGACGGTCGCGTGGAGTGCGTCATCGAGGAGATCTCCGAGCCACCCGGATGCGACGATTCCTTCGATGTCGACGTCAGGAGGTACGTTCATGTCACTGAGGCCGAGCGATGCCTTGAGCAACTCCGCGACGGACGCTTCCTCGGTCTGTCCGATGCGCTCCGTGAGGCCGGCGAGGGCTTCGGGTGTGATCTCGACCCACTCGCCGCGGAAGCGCACAACAGTGTGTTTGGCCACAGCTTCCGCCTGAAGCTGGGCCAGATCCTGCTGCGTGAGACGGACACCGCCGAGCGCCGCCTCCCATTGGAACTTCACGAGTTCATCGATTCCCAAACCGGCTGCAACCGCCGAACCAGGCGACGTCGTGCCGCTGCGCGCTCGCATCCGCATGCTGACCTGCTTCCGCTGTGTCCACCAGGTCGGCAACAGCACCGCGATGCCTGCGTCGCCGAACGCCCCAAGCCGATCCCTCAGTAGCTCCACAGCAGCGGATGGGTCGACCTCCGACCACACCGGCTGTGCCGTATCGAGCAGATCTCCGAGTTCAGGTGCGATCCGATCGACGTGGCCGAGCGCCCCGAGCACATCCTCAACAGCGTTGTCGCCCAGGATCGCCGTTCCCTCCCAGAGCTGGGAGATCGAGACGATGAGGCTCGGTTCCTCGGTGTCCTGAAGAAGAAGCTCGATTGCCCAGGCATTCCGGTCACTCGACCGCTCCAGGTCGTCGCGGTCCACGCTGACCAACTCGCCGCTGAGTGTCGGCTGGCCACCACCACCCGGTTCCGCGTCTCGGTCGACGTCGGGGGCGACAAAACGCAGGCAGAGACGAACACGGCCGGTGGCGGGAACACCGGATCCAACCCATGAGCACACCTCACGCTCGAGTTCACTAACACGGTCCGGGTTGAGGGACGACGCCAACCACGGGTCGTGAGCAACGAGAGCGTTGAGCCAGCTCTCAGAAACGCCCTTTCGGCCGGGACGTCGCGGTGTCAGCACAGCACCTGCACGTACGAGCCTGACCCGCACCTCGGCGTCGACGAGGTTTCCCAATTCGCTGGCGAGACGCCTGTGATCCTCAACGTCAACACCGTCGAGCAGCGACAACAACTCTTGGCGGTCGGACGCGGCAGGCATAGGCCACCACCATGAGCGCCCCCTCCCGGATTCGTCGACAGTGAGTCCCGGTACGAACCGGCCCCGATCGACAAGCATGCTCGCGAGGGCGCTGAGGCGCTCTGAACGATCGGTCTGTCCAGTGCTCAAAAGCACCCTTCCGTGGCCATGATCTCTTGTGAACGAATCGTCACGCTGCACAGCGTAGATACCCGACCTGTCGTCTGCGTGCCGGCCACCGGTCTCCTCCGCTCTGGCCGGGTGACGACTATTGCAGGCCAGGAGGAACTCGAATCCCAGCCTTCTGAACCACAGATCTCCAAGCCGAGTCCGCGGGAGTCCACACACGGCGCGGGATGACTGACTGCGGACACCGCTGTGTTGGCGACAGAGCGCTAGCAGTCGGGAAGCTCCGCGAGAAGATCGACACCGTCGGGACTCGGGGCACTGAGGCGCGGACCGTAGGGTTCGAGGAGCGTCCGAATCGCGACTACCCGGCGTTCGCTATCGACGATGTGGTACCTGTGGACCTTGGCGTCGATGTCCACAATTGCGTCGATTGCCTGCCGAGGATGCCACCACTCTTCAACGTTGCCGAGCGCGACAACCCTGCCGTTGCGCTTGCGTGTATGGGTGACCTTGCGACGTGTCATGGCTCGCCTCTCTGAGTCTCACCTCTACTTCGCGTCAGCATCCGCTTGTGTTCCCGACTCCCGTTCAACGACGGCAGGAAGACGCGGGCATCGGACGTCGATCCCCCGCACCGATATCGACAAGTCGGGTTGTGGGCTACCGATGGCTGATGGTGGCGACCCCGGGTAGATCGGCGAAGGCCCCCCGGTCGGCGATCACGATCGTTCGATCGGTGGCTCGGGCCGTTGCGGCAATCAGGAGATCGTGAGCACCACGCGGGCGGCCCTCCCTGCGGACCGCGGCAAGAAGCTCGGAGTGTTCAAGGGCAACGCCGACGTCGTAAGCGATGATCGGCAGTGACTCGATGACGTCTTCGACATATGCCTGACGGGCAGCCCGTCGCTTCCCCGAAGCGAGCTTCACGCCAACCAACAGCTCGGGAACGGTGACCGCTGCGATGGCCACATCGTCGTCATCGTCGATGGCGTCATCGAGATCAATGCCCCGGCGCTCGGCATTGATCAGGAACGTGGTGTCGAGCAGGAGCAGGGTCATTCCCTGTCTTCAATCTCCAAGAGACCTCGGACGTTGGCAAGGTCTTCGGACCGTCGACCATCAGGGTGGTGCCGCCGCAAGAGCAGCTTGACATCTTCTCCACGTCCGCGGGCGATAGGTTCGAGATGGGCCACCGCCTTCCCACGACGAACGATGGTGAAGTGCTCACCACGGTGTTCCACTTCGTCGAGCAGATCGGCGAAGTGGCGGGCAGCATCAGTAGCGGTGACATCTGGCATGGCATCAGATTATCTGATTTCAAGTCCGATGTGAAGCTCCTGAAGTGCAAGAGCTTTCAGAGCACGCCCGGAGGGACTCGGCCTGATCCTCGACGGTTTCAAACGAACCCAATCGCTATCGGTGTCTGTCACGCCACAGGAGTGACAATGAGGACTTGGGGCTCGCGGCCGAGAAGGGCGTTGAGCGCTACTCGGACGTCACCGATCTCTGGTCTTCTCGCTTTGGCACTATCTCCGAAGTCACACCAAGCTATGTGGATATGAAACTGAGGATCACGCTCCTAGCCCTGCTCATCGGCACGATTGGTCTCGCCTCTCTCCCTGCACTCGCACAGACGAACACGGATGAAGACCCAGTTGTCCAAGCCGTGATGTTCTTCTCGCCAACCTGCGGGCACTGTGAGCTTGTCATCGCCGAGCACCTGCCCGTCATCTTCGAGCAGTTCGGTGGCGAACCAGCGGTGCTCTTCGATGACACCGTTCCTCCTGAAGAGGTCGCCTTCTTCGAGATGACGAATGGAACTCTCGAGATTCTCCTGGTCGACGTGAGCGTGGAGATCGGCGCGACCATGTTCGCGGAGGACTCAGAGCGATTCGAGATAGAGAGGCCGGGCGTACCTCGCCTCGACATCCAAGACATCTACCTTGTCGGGTCCGAGCAGATACCTGCGGAACTCCCCGGCATCATCGAAGAGGGCTTGGCAAATGGCGGCATCCCATGGCCCGATGTCCCCGGTCTGGAGGAAGCCCTCGCAACGATTCCCGGCTCATCCGAGGTGGCTCCACCGGCCACCGACGGCTCCACTGGCGAACCCGCGGAGGCACTCCCCGGGGCTACTGACGAGACGATCGGTGACAAGATCGCTCGGGATCCGCTGGGCAACGGCCTAGCGATCCTCGTCCTTGCCGGACTGATCGCAAGCCTCATCCTCGTCCCCATCCTGGTTCATAGCGGGTCGCTTCGTGGAGGTCCCACGTGGATCATCCCCGTGCTAGCCACAGTCGGACTGGGGGTCTCGCTGTACCTGGCAAGCGTCGAATCGAGCGGCGTTGAAGCTGTCTGCGGACCCGTCGGCGACTGTAACGCCGTGCAGCAGAGCGAATACGCGTCGATCTTCGAGGTTCCGGTAGGAGTCCTCGGAGCAATCGCCTACATCGGCCTCATCATCGGTTGGATCGTAACGAGGGTCTCGAAGGGTCGCGTTGCCGACATCGCAGCTTTCTTGATAGCCGTGACCGCGTTCGGTGGCACGGTGTTCTCGATCTATCTGACGTTCCTCGAACCATTCGTGATTGGAGCCACCTGCATGTGGTGTCTGACCTCGGCTCTCGCCATCGTTGGGTTGCTCTGGATCTCGGCCCCGCCGGGGTGGGCCGCCTTCGAACGGCTCCGGGGATCGGCATCTACCGGCGAGTAGACGCACCTCCACAGCCGATCTACCTCCACCAGATGAGGCCCCCAAGGCAGGACACATGCTCCTTGGCGCGCCGGGTCGGGTCCTTGCGACGTTGGCTGAGACCACTGCTGATTTCAACTTGCGAACCTGATCGAGCGCGTCAGGCGCCAAATGGGCGGCGACTGAATCTGCAGCGCTTCTATAGACACGCGGCTCCGGTGTTCTGACCGGGGGACTATGAATGGCACGCCCGGAGGGACTCGAACCCCCAACCTTCTGATCCGTAGATCTCCAAGCGGTGTCCATGGGCGTCCACAGCCGTCCACACAGGCCTGAAACAAAGGCTCTCGTTTCCGCAGGCGTCCACAGCCGTCCGCACAAGTCCACAGCGAATGGCTCCCAACTTGGCTCCCAAGGACGCGGGGCAACGAGTGACACCGCCACGCGCAACCGGTGCACTCCACGGTTGCGTTGTCTCGATATCGTGATATCATGAATTCATGACCAAGCAGACCACCGTGCGCCTTCCTGAAGATCTCGCCGACAACGCTGAGGCCGTTGCCCGGGTCAAGGGCACCAGCGTCAACGCCCTGATCATCGACGCTCTCAAGACCGAGATCGAACGGGTCCGCCAAGACGAGGACTTCACCAACCGCGCCAAGCGGCTCCTTGAACGCGACCGAGAGCTGTTGGAACGCCTCGCCCAGTGACCCGATACGTCACGATCGCCGAGTACTTCTGGCTGGCCGAACAAATCACCGGTGTCGACACCGACACCCTCGCCAATGCGTCGCGTTCCGATCTGGCCGACTCAGCGTTACACGCCCCTCAGGCGGGGTTCGGGGCGGTGGAGTTCTATCCCGACATCTACGACAAGGCCGCTGTGTTGGTATGTCGGCTGACGTGGAACCATCCCCTCCCCGACGGGAACAAGCGGGCGGCTTGGGCAACACTGGCCATGTTCGTCGACCTCAACCACGGCACCTGGGACCCCGACCCACCCAACATCGACCAGGCCGAGGAAGCCATGTTGGCGATCGCTGCCGGAGACGTCGACGAGACCTGGACTGCAGCGTGGCTCAAGGAACGCGTCCGGTTCATCAACCGAAACTGAGTATGGGCTGGGTCGGGCAACACCCGCAAGACCCACGATGGCTCCCAAACGTCAGAAGGTCGAGGAACCTACTCCATGCGATAGCCCTTGCAATGCAACGGCTATCAGAGCACGCCC
>CBETWC010000024.1:0-10756 GCA_965539925.1 uncultured bacterium | reverse complement strand
ACTACGGCGCTAGGAGAATTGTATCAGAGTCGTGGTGCGACTCGCCCGGATGGCTACGAGTGGGAGTGGGGGAAGACCGGGCCACCCGGGACGAGCCGCAACTCATACACCTATAACGACTTGGACGACCAAAATGTTCCAAGTCGTCGTATTACGTATTTACGTACTACGTACTACGACTTCGGAGGTCGTGCTCGGGAGCTCAGACCTGGACTCGGGCGGCTGCGGTCTTAGAACCCAGAAGTGGCTGACTGCGGTTTCCCAGTCGGCGAGGAGGTCTGCTCCGCGGGCGGACCCGGTGCGGGCAACGTGGGCTTCGATCAGCGACTTCAGTTCGGCGGCGTCCTCGGGTCCGAGACGCTTCGGTGCGGGTGCGGAATCGGAGATATGGGCCTTGACCGACGTGTCGGCATCGTGGAGGAACAGGACACCACCCGTCATGCCTGCAGCGATGTTGCGGCCGACCGGTCCCAGCGAGGCGACGCGCCCACCTGTCATGTACTCACAGGGGTGATCCGATGTTCCCTCGACAACGGCAGTCGCTCCTGAGTTCCTCACCGCGAACCGCTGACCGACCGTTCCTGCAACGTACAGGTCTCCCCCTGTTGCGCCGTACAGACACGCATTGCCAGCGCCCTGGGGCACGACCGAGGACTCCGTATACGGCTTGATCGCGATCGATCCGCCACCCATCCCCTTGCCGACGTAGTCGTTCCCCACCCCATCGAGGTCGATGTCAATACCGCGTGCGAGGAATGCTCCGAACGATTGTCCTGCGGTTCCCGAAAGCCTGATGTGGAGCTGCCCATCTTCGAGACCGGCGTCTCCATTGATCTCCGCGATCTCGCCGGATAGTCGGGTGCCCACCGATCTATCGGTGTTCGCAATCGGGAACGCAACGGAGATCGGACCATCTCCACGCAGAACCGATCGACCCGCCTCGGCAAGCTGTTCACCGAGCGGAGACCGAGCAACACGCCTGAAACTGCGATCCTGACCAAAGTCCGCACGGACGAGAAGCCTGTCGAAATCCTTCCCGACCCCGTCATCTGACGAGGTGAGCAGGTCTCCCCTACCCACGATCTCGTCAACGGTGCGAGCTCCCATGCGAGCAAGGATCCGTTGGACGTCTGTGGCGATCAATCGGAAGAGCTGGATGGCATGGTCGACCGACCCGGTGTACTTGGCCCTGAGATCCTCACGTTGGGTCGCGATACCGACGGGACACGTGTTCTCGTGGCACTGTCGCACCATCTTGCACCCGAGCGCGAGAAGCGGAAGCGTGCCGAAGCCGTATCGGTCCGCTCCCAGGAGCGCCGCAACAACCACGTCCTTGCCTGTGCGTAGGCCACCGTCGGTCTCTACGAGTACGGACGAGCGAAGGCCATTTGCCACGAGCGCCTGATGTGCCTCAGCCAGACCGATCTCCCACGGCGACCCGGCGTGTTTCATCGACACGATCGGTGAGGCACCGGTGCCTCCGGCATTCCCCGAGATCGTGATCGCATCGGCGGACGCCTTGGCAACACCCACTGCAATCGTCCCCACCCCAGGGCCGGAGACGAGCTTGACAGACACTCTTGCAAGGGGCTTGAAGGTCTTGAGGTCGTAGATCAGCTGCGCGAGATCCTCAATCGAGTAGATGTCGTGATGGGGAGGTGGCGAGATCAACGTGACGCCCGGCTCCGTATGCCGCAGGTTGGCGATCTCAGCAGTCACCTTGTGACCGGGAAGCTGACCGCCCTCACCGGGCTTGGAACCCTGGGCCATCTTGATCTGGAACTCCTCGGCTGAGGCGAGGTACCCAGGGGTCACTCCGAACCGACCGCTGGCAATTTGTTTGATCTGCGAGTTGAGCTTCGTGCCGAAACGGTTGACGTCTTCTCCGCCCTCGCCCGAGTTAGAGAGCCCACCGATGTGGTTCATCGCTTCAGCAAGTGTCTCGTGGACCTCTCTGGAGAGTGCACCCAACGACATTGCGGCGGTGACGAATCGCCGCATGATGCGGTCGACCGGTTCGACCTCGTCTATCGGCACGGGCTCCCCGACAGCGTTCACCGTCAGCAGATCCCGCAGCTCCATGACCGGTCGAGCCTCTTCGATCAGGTCGAGGTACTTGTCGTACAGATCCATGTCACCAGAGCGGACTGCCTTCTGCAACGCCAGAACGGCTCGTGGCGCTGCGACGTGCGGCACGCCTCCCCTGCGATGGTTGTAGTACCCCTCGATCTCCTCGTCCCCGGTCACGTACCGTCGATGGCGCTCGATGACATCGGAAGTGATCTTGTCGAATCCGACACCGCCGATCCGGCGTTGCGTGAACCGGAAGGCAAGGTCGCACACCTCATCATCAAGGCCGATCGCTTCGAAGAGCTCCGAGGATCGATAGGACTTGACCGTGCAAATGCCCATCTTGGACATGATCTTGAGAAGGCCCTTCTCAAGGCTGGATCGGTAATTCTCCTGAGCCTCGACAGCTCCCTGGGGCACCTCACCGGACACAGCCATTGCGCGAACCTGCTCGATGGCCAGATACGGATTCACCGCGGCAGCACCGAATCCCACGAGACACGCGAGGTCATGGGCATCCCTCGGCTCGCCCGAGACCGCAATGATCGAAGCGTGTAGCCGCAGTCCAACATCGATGAGGTGGTGATGCACGGCGCCAACGGCAAGGGTGATCGGAATCGGTGCATTGCGATCATCAGTGGCTCTATCGGACAGCACGACGATGGTCGCGCCGTCGCGCACGGCCGCCTCGGCCTCCGCACAGATCTCCTCGAGCGCCGAGACCATGCCTGCAGAACCACCAGCAGGGTCAAACAGGATGTCGAACCACTCGGACCTGAAAGAGGGATCGTCCGATGTACGGAGGTCCTCGAGGTCCGCATCCGAGAGCACGGGCGAGGTCAGCTCCATCATGTGGGCCTGTTGAGGGGTCTCCTCGAGCAACGATCCATGTCGCCCGACATAGGTCCGCAACGACATCACAAGATTCTCCCGGATCGGATCCATCGGTGGGTTCGTCACCTGGGCGAATGCCTGGTGGAAGTACCGGGTGAGCCGCTGGGGGAACTCTGACAGTGCGGCCAGGCCTGTGTCGTGTCCCATGGACAGGATCGGCTCCTTGCCCTCCATCATTTGTTGGAGCACCAGGCGTCGCTCTTCTGCCGTGTATCCGAACACACGTGCAAGCGCTTCAGCATCGAAGCGATCGTCTTGGAGTTCGTCGAACGGATCACGGACGTACGCAGTCTGTGTGTTGATCCAGTTGGCGTATGGCCTGTGGCTCGCGAGCCGAGCCTTCACCTCGTCGGAGAACGCCACAGAGCCATCCTCGAGATCCACGGCAAGGATCTCGCCCGGGCCGAGCTGGCCCGTCTCCACAGCGAGAACCTCAACTTCGGGGGCGATGCCCGCCTCGGATGCAACAAGGATGGTGTCAGGAGTGAGGGTCCAACGCGCAGGGCGGAGACCGTTGCGGTCGAGACCGGCGATCAACGTCCGACCGTCCGTTGCTGCAATGGCGGCAGGGCCGTCCCATGGCTCCGTGAGGAAGGCGTGGTACTCGTAGAACGCCTTGAGATTCGAATCGAGATCGGTGACGTTCTCCCAGGCCTGGGGAATCAGCATCTCCTTGACGTGGGCGACGCCGCGTCCCGAGCGGACAAGCACTTCCATGGCTTCATCGAGGCTCGCCGAGTCACTCCCGAGCCCGGAGCGAACGAGCGGCGCGAGATCTGGTGTCCGCTCACCCCACACGCTTTCACCGAGGTCATTGGACCTTGCCGCCATCCATGCGCGGTTTCCCTGCACCGTGTTGATCTCACCGTTGTGGGCGAGCAGGCGGAAGGGTTGCGCGAGAGCCCACGCCGGCTCGGTGTTGGTCGAGTACCTCTGATGGAAGATCACGAAGTCAGATTCGAACATCGGATCACGGAGGTCCCAGTAGAACTGCTCGATCGTGTCTGCGGTGAACAGCCCCTTGTACACAATCGTCCTTGCGGATGCCGACACGATCGCGAAACCATCGATGTCGTCCGTCCTCTCGATCTGCTTCCTGGCGAGGAAGAGAGCCTTCTCGAGAGCTTCCTGGTCAGGAAGCGTGGTACCCGCCTGCACGATGGCCTGTTCTATGACAGGGAGAGATGCGGTAGCGGTCTCGGACAGGATGTTGGGGCCGGTTGGGACCACCCTCCAGGTGAGGAGCTTCACCCCGTTCGCTTCGAGCGCTTCGGCGACGATGTCGCGCGTTTCGTCGAGCGCACCCTTCGGCAGGAACGCCATCACGACGCCGATACGGTCCCGACCGGGCGCTTCGATTCCCGTGGCCCTGAGTTCGCGCTCGATGAGCCGGTAGGGAATCCTGGTCATCATCCCTGCTCCGTCGCCGGTGCCGTCGGCCGATCGTGCGCCACGGTGGTCGAGCGCGTGGAGGCACTGAACGCCGAGCCTCACGATGCGGTGCGATGCCACCGTGTGTCGGTCAGCGAGGAACCCGACACCACAGGCATCGTGGTGCTGCAGCGGGTCATAGAGCGGGTATCTCTCCACGCAACTGGCCTCCTTCGGGAACCGGGAAGGTATCACTTGAGGCTAGGAGTGTAAATCCGGGGCGGAGACGGAGGACGGAAGACGGAAGACAAAGGACGAAAGACATACGAACGGAATCTGGGGTCTGGCGTCAGAAGACCTGGTTGCACCAGGGCTGTCTCACAGTACGGAAAAGCCGGTGGAGGAGATCGACTGCCTCGTCTTCTCCGCGGATTCGACCGGCTGCCGCGTAGGCGTGGGCATCGCCGCCTCCGAGGTAGAGGGCACCGAGTACGTCGATGTCGATCTCGAGATCGGCTGGACCATCGATTCGGACGCATGAGCCGATGCCCTTGTCGATGCTCAAGAGGTAGGAGCCTTCAACGTCCGAGCGGAAGGAACCTGCAACAGAGAACCGCATCTCCCCGTCCTCCTCATAGGTACGTGCCTCCAGCGCTGCGACCACATCCAGGATCAGGATCCACAATGCGTCGAACCGGCTCTGCAGTCTGATGCGACGGGGTTCGTCGATCATCGCTGCAAGCGGATCACCGATCCTCATGTTCCATGACCTCACGTTCGGACAGCCATCCACATTCGTGAGATAGGACCACAACGCGGCGTGGGCACGGTCGGTCGTCGAGATGAACTCGACAACATGCACGGTTCCGTCCGCATGGTCATCGTCGCCCTCGCCCCCCTTCTGGCGGTAGATGGCGTATCCATCCGGCCCATCGGGACCGTCATGAACGACGATGCGCGAGCTGGTTCTCCCCCGCTTCCGCCAGTCGGCGTCGTGGAGTACCTCAGCTTTCCACCACTCGGGAGTGCGCGCGTACATGCCGGGTGTCTCGGCAAGAGCGACGTCGAACACGGGCGGCAGCACCGTCGCTGCATCCTCGGCGCTGATCCTGCGGACGCGGTCCAATTCGATGGTGGGCCGGATGGTGATGTCACGGCTCTCCATCGAAACCGTCTCGGAATGCGTGGCGACGCCATACCCGTAGCGGCCATAGATACTCGACTGGGAAGCCCACAAGCCGGCGACCGCGTACGCGTTGTCAACTGCGTTGTCCAGGTGTAGCCGCATCATCTCGTTCATGAGGCCCATCCGCCGGTGCGTAGGGAACACCGTCACAACAGTGGTGCCCTCCATCGGAATGTGTCCGCCGGGAACCGTGAGGTCAAACGCATATCCGCCGAACGTCCCGACTATCTCATCTCCCTCGAACGCAGCAAGCGTTCGCTCCGTGGGCAGCGTCGACTTGATCAGGTCCGCGAGCTCGTCGTCGGGCAGATCGTTGGAGAAGCCCTCCACGAGAGCTCGCGCGAAGGCGGGGTACTCCTCATCCGTTACCGGCCTGAATGCGATTGATTCCATCCGAACAGACTACCCATCGTCGTCGAGCCTTTCTGTGGCGGTTAGGGTCGCGACAACCCACCAAGGAGCATCGAGTGCCCAACGTACGCGTCGCCGTCCAACTGCATCCCCAGCACGCCGACTACGCCGATATCCGCAGGGCAGCAGCCGAAGCAGAGGAACTCGGAGTCGATGTGCTCTACAACTGGGACCACTTCTATCCGCTGTATGGAGGAGACCCGGACGCAAACGTCGGGAAGCATTTCGAGTGCTGGACGATGCTCGGAGCGTGGGCAGAGGCAACCGAGAAGATCAAGATCGGCGCGCTCGTCACCTGCAACAGCTACCGGAACCCACAGCTGCTCGCAGACATGGCCCGCACCGTCGACATCATGTCGGGGGGTCGCCTGATCTTCGGCATCGGGAGTGGCTGGTTCGAGAAGGACTACGACGAGTATGGATACGAGTTCGGTACTGCCGGCGGTCGTCTCCGTGCGCTTGACGCTGCGATGCCTGTCATCAAGGATCGTCTTGCCAAGCTCGATCCCCAGCCCACAGGAGACCTGCCGATACTCATCGGGGGTGGCGGTGAGAAGGTCACGCTGCGCATCGTTGCGCAGTACGCAGACATCTGGCACGGCTTCGGAAGTCCCAAGACGTTCATCCACAAGTCATCCGTACTCGACGAGTGGTGCGCAACGACTGGCCGCGATCCATCAGACGTGGAACGATCCGTCGGATTCGAGCCCAAGTACCTCGAGCGACTCGATGAGTACGCCGTCGCAGGGGCGAACGAGGTCTCCATCGGACTCAACGGACCGAACTTCGACATGGGGCTCGTCCGGGATGCCATCGCGTGGAGGGACGGCCTCTCCTAGACGCCCAACGCTCAACGCCCATGTAGCGTGTGCCCATGAAGAGAATCGTCGTTGCGCTCATGGCACTCGTGTTCGTCGTCGCAGCATCACCCGCCGACGTTGCCCCGAATCTCGAGACGCAGGGTTACTACATCGAAGACGGCGCAGACGCCTCAGCCAGCTCCATCGGTGCAGCCGTTTCGGATGCCAGGTCCGCCGGAGGGAAGCTCTTCGTCGTGGTGCTCGCCTCCGAGCCAGCGGGAGGGGCGACAGTCTTTGCGGAGAACGCCCTTGACGAGGTCGGTGGGATCGGCACCGTGTACACAGTCGCACCTGAAACCGTTGGATGGGCATCCGAAGGAGATATCTACACCCGCGACGAACTCGACGCTGCCACCGACAAATCGCTCGATGGCCGTTCGGACTCCGAGGTCGTCACGCTCTTCGTAGAAGCACTGACGGACGCCCCCGGCAGCGGTGGCCTCCCATGGGGATGGATCTTCCTGGTTCTCATCGTCGGAGGCATCGGCTTCTTGATCTGGCGCGGCTCACGCAACGCAAAGCATGCACAGGGCGAAGTACTCGAAGAGGCCCGAACCGAAGTACAGAAGCGCCTCAATGACGTGGCCAACGACATCATCGATCTTGAGGCCGAGGTTGGTGTATCCGAAGACGCCACCGCACGACAGCACTACCAAGATGCGACAGCCGCCTACAGCCGCACCTCTGAGGAATTCGGGCGCACCTTCGATGCCAACGCGCTAATGGATCTCGCGTTCGACCTTGACATCGCCATCTGGAACCTGGACAGTGCCGAAGCGCTGCTCGATGGCGAGACGCCTCCACAGAAGCCAGAGAAGCCCGCTCCAACAACCCCACCTCCGGAACGAGTAGAGGTGCTCCCCGTGCCGCCCCGGAGACCGCAGCGCAGGAGCACGCCGGACACGTCCGCGATGATGCAGGCCCTGCTCGCTGCTGCAGCAATGTCTGCGGGACGATCGAGCCGGCGCGCCGGGGGCAGTAGCAGAGCACCGACATCGACACGATCGACCACCACGCGCATGCGCGGCGGAGGCAGGCGCAGGCGATAGTCGGGTGACGTACAATCACCGTTCACAGGGACGAAAGAAGGGAAACCAATGATCGAGAAGTGGCTGGCATACATCAAGTCCTGGTTCAGGAAGACCTCAGAGGACATCATGGATCCTGAGATCGAGATCCACATGGCCATCGACGATGCGACCAAGAAGAATCAAGAGCTCCGCAACCAGGCTGCGAGCATCGTTGCCCACCGGACGAAGCTCGAAGGCAAGATCGATGATGCTGCTGACTCCGTTGGCGAAGCCAGGGAGATGGCGAAGCAGGCGATCCTGAAGGCAGAGGAATCAAAGGCCGCGGGCGATTCGGCTGGCGTTGCCAAGTGGACCGGTGTCGCCCAGACACAGGCCACGAAGCTCCAGGCAGCGGAGAACAACTTGGAGTCCTTCAAGGCGCAGTATCAAACCGCCATCGGTCAGGCCGATGATGCGAAGCGGGCGGTACAAGCCAACGCAGGGAAGCTCGAAGAACTTTCGGCCAAGAAGATGGAGCTGCTCGGAGCACTCGAACAGGCAAAGATGCAAGAGTCGGTGAACGCCGCGGTGCAGTCGATGTCCGCAACACTCGATGACGACATGCCAACGCTTGCTTCGGTCGAAGAGAAGATCGAGGCCCGCAAGGCGGAAGCCATGGCAAAGGCAGAGATCTTCGAGGTGACCCCAGAGGGTGCCGAGGCAGAACTGCGCGACGCCATGAACGAAGCACAAGCGGACGCCAAGCTCGAAGAACTGAAGGCCGAACTCGGACTCTGAAGCAATACGTACTACGTTCCGCCTGCCGCTACTTGGTTCCGCGCTGCCAGACCTCGACGAGTTCGCGGTACTTGGGGGATTTCTCGACAAGCTCCGCATGTGTCCCCTCTGCGGTGATACGACCTGCATCGACCATCACGACACGGTCTGCCCGCTCGGCTGAGCGGAGTCGATGTGCGATCACAACCGATGTTCGCCCGGCAAGCAACACACGCAGCGCACCTTCGACCTGTACCTCTGTCTCCGGATCGAGGTTCGAGGTCGCCTCGTCGAGCACGATGATCGCGGGATCGGAGAGGAACGCTCTCGCGAGCGCGACCAGTTGTCGCTCACCGGCAGAGAATCGTCCGCCGCGCTCCCTGACTTCCGTGTCGAGACCTTCGGGAAGCGACCGCACCCAGTCGTCGATACCCATGGCGCGCAGCACATTCCAGACCGCCTCGTCAGACGCGTCCGGGTCGGCATATGCGATATTGCTGCGCAGCGTCCCGGCGAACAGGAATCCGTCTTGGGGGATGAGGGCGAGCGCATTCGTGCGTGAGCTCTCCGTTATGTCATGCAGATCGTTCCCATCGATCGACACGACACCAGACGACGGGTCATAGAAACGCATGATGAGCTTGGCGATCGTCGATTTCCCTGACCCCGTCTCGCCCACTATCGCCACACGTTCGCCTGCACCGACGGTGACCGAGATGTCGTCGAGCACCCTGGTACCGGGTTCATAGGAGAACGAGACACCGTCGAGCAAGACCGAACCTGTGACCGGATCATCAAGGTCGTAGGCACCTGGTCTGTCATCAACGACGACTGGCTCATCCATGAGTTCGAACAGCTTGGCGAGTGCGGCAAGGGCCGACTGGAGGAGGTTGTACACGTTCGAGAGGTTGATGATCGGCTGGAAGAACCAGTCGAGATACAGGAGGAACGCGACCAGCGTCCCAATCGTGAGGGAGCCGTTCAGCACCCGCGTGGCTCCTATTGCCAGGGCTGCGGCCAACGCAACCACCCTGAGGAACGCGACCACGGGGAAGTACCACGAGATCGCCCTCGCTGCTGCCATGTTCGCCTCGAAGTAGCGCTCGTTGACCCGGCCGAACGTTGACGCCTGTTCGTCCTCCTGGGTGAATGCCTGGACCACGCGAACGCCCGTGATCCCCTCCTGTAGGGTCGCCAGTACGCGCCCGATCCGCTCCCTCACCTGGTCGTACGCCCGTCGAGCCTGACGTTGGAACACCACCGACACGCCTGCCAGGACGAGCACGACCGCGAACACTGCAGCAGCCATCTGCCAGTCAACGAGTACCAGGGCAACTGCAACACCGATCACGGTGAGCAGATTGGTGAGAGCCATCACGGCACCGTCGGACGCGAATTCCTGGAGTGATTCGATATCTGCTGTCATACGCGACACAAGTACGCCGCTCTTCGACCGTGAGTAGAAGCCCATGTCGAGACGCAGAAGCCGGCCGAACACCACCGATCTCAGCTTGACGAGATAACGCTCACCCACCGACGCGACGGTCCACTGCGATACGGCTGCTGCGACATACTGGACAACCAGCAGGCCGACGTAGATAGCCGCTGCGGTGATGATCACCTGCTTGTCCCCGGTCGAAATGCCCTCGTCGATCCCACCCCGTATCACTATCGGTCCGAGAAGCCGGACGATCGTTGCCACGAATGTGATCAGGATCGTGCCGATGAACGGCCACTTCAGCTCCGGAGCGATCCTCCCTGCCCTCACAACGAGGCTGCCCGGGCGTTCAACCTTGTAGTCCCCGGCGGACGCCATGTACCTCATGCGTCCACCCCTGCTCCTGCTGCCAGCACCTCGACGTAGCGAGGTACGGTGTCCAGCAGCTCATCGTGTGGGCCGAAGGCAACGACCTGCCCGTTCTCGATGAAGACGACGTTGTCCACCAACGCGAGCGTCGAGGTCCTGTGTGCAATGATCACCGTGGTTCGCCCGGCCATGACCTGACGCAGCGCTGCCTGGATCTCAGCCTCGACGATCGCGTCAACAGACGACGTCGCATCGTCGAGGATGAGCACCCTCGGGTCGCGCACAACACCTCTCGCGAGGGTCACCCTCTGGCGTTGTCCACCCGACAGCGTCGAGCCACGCTCTCCGACGACGGTCTCGTAGCCATTGT
>CBETWC010000023.1:0-10850 GCA_965539925.1 uncultured bacterium | reverse complement strand
TACTGCCTGCTGCCGAACCCGCTCATTTCCAAAGGGCCCGTCATCGGTTATCGTTCTGTCACGCCCCGGGTTCTACCCCGGGTTCCGACAACGAGCGAAGTCCGGTGAGATCCCGGCGCTGTCCCGCAACTGTGATCCTCCACGAGAGGTAGTCAGGTCGCCTCGCTGCCGGTGAGCGGCGAGCCTTCGGAGGAGAGGTCTCCCGGCTGCAGTCCGTCTCCTCCACAGAGAGGAGAGATCCATGATGCGAAGGCTCATCCCCCTTGTTGTGGCAGTGGCCATCGTGGCTACTGCGTGCAGCACGGACGTTCCGGGAGACACTGCTCCGCCAGACGTGCCCACCACGACGTCATCTGAGGCGATCACCACAACAAGTGCTGCCGAGACCACGACGACATCCGAGCCCGTCGATGACGGTTTTCCTGTCACGATTGAGGCCCCGAACGGTCCCGTGACCATTGACGCGAGACCCGAACGCATCGTGTCCATCTCGCCGACATCAACAGAGGTGCTGTTCGCTGTCGGTGCTGGGAACCAGGTCGTTGCGGTCGACAGCATGTCCAATTTCCCGGGCAACGCTCCCGTCACCGACCTCTCCGCGTTCACGCCGAGCGTTGAGGCGATCGCCGCGTATGAGCCGGACCTCGTCTTCCTCAGCTTCGATCCGAGCGACATTGTTGCCGGCCTCGAAGCAGTCGGGATCCCTGTGATCCTTCATGGGACGGCGCTCACCGTGGATGACGCCTATCTGCAATGGGAACAAGTGGGTGTTGCCACAGGAAACATCGCCGAGGCAGCCGCTCTCGTTGCAGAGACGATCGACGACATGGAATCAGCTTTCGGCTCGCTCCCTGAGGACTCGGATTCGATCACGTACTACTACGAACTCGATCCGACGTTCTACTCGGTCACATCAGCCACCTTCATCGGCGGGTTGCTGGCACCTGCGGGGATGGAGAACATCGCAGATGCTGTGGATGTCGACGGCTTCGGCTACCCGCAACTGACGGCTGAGTACATCATCGACTCGGACCCAACCCTCATCTTCCTCGCAGACACGAAGTGCTGCGGAGCATCGAAGGACACCGTTGTAGAACGTCCCGGCTGGGACACGTTGACTGCCGTATCGAACGGCAGTGTCGTCGAACTCGATGATGACATCGCCTCACGGTGGGGTCCACGAATCGCGAACCTGGTCGAAGACGTTGTGGTCGCGATCCTCGAATTCGAGTTGACGAACGCATGAACGCTGGCCGCCCCTCCGCTACCCGCCTTCACTGGTGGTGGGTTGGTGGGGCGGCGCTCGTTCTCGTCGTTGCGGTCATCATCGGTGTGATGGTCGGTCCGATTGCTCTCTCGCCACTTGACATCTTGAGGTCACTCGTCGATCGACTGCCGTTCGTCGACCTCGACACAGGGCTCTCCGAGCGCGATGAGGCGATCCTGTGGGAGATCCGCATGCCAAGGGTGATCCTTGCGGTTCTGGTCGGATCGATGCTCTCGGCCGCTGGAGCCAGCTATCAAGGTGTCTTCCGCAATCCGCTGGCCGATCCCTACCTGCTCGGCGCGGGTGCCGGTGCCGGTCTCGGCGCCACGATCGCCATCGTCTACGCCCCAACGACCGCGCATTGGGTCGTAGATCCCCTTCCGCTGGCAGCTTTCGTGGGTGCCATTGGAGGGGTCGCTCTTGCGTACCTCCTTGGCTACACGGTGAGATCTGGCCGCACCGCGGTGACGTTGATACTCGCTGGTGTGGCTGTGGCCGCGTTCCTGACGGCACTCCAGACGTTCCTCCAGCAACGAGAATCGGACACGCTGCGCGAGGTGTACGGCTGGATCCTGGGAAGCCTCAATACCGCTGGATGGGGTGAGGTGTCGCTCGTCTTGCCGTACGTCTTGATTTGTCTGATCGTTGTCCTCACTGGAAGACGATTGCTTGATGTCCTCGCTGTGGGAGACACCGAAGCTGGGACCCTTGGTGTGCGCCCTGGGCGGATCCGGCTGATCTTCGTCGTGTTCGCAACACTCGGAACTGCTGCCGTGGTCTCGGTCTCCGGCCTGATCGGATTCGTCGGGATCATCGTGCCTCACACGGTGCGCCTCATCACATCGTCGTCGTACCGGGTGGTCGTACCCATCTCGATCCTGCTGGGAGGGGCCTTCCTTGTCCTCGCCGACATAGTTGCCAGAGTGGCGGTCACTCCGGCTGAGATACCGATCGGCGTGGTGACCGCCCTCATTGGCGCCCCGTTCTTCGCTGTCGTCCTTCGTACGTCGAAAGGGATCGTGTCATGACGGCGGCGCTTGCCTTCAGCGATATCGATGTCGTATTCGGAGAGACGCGGGTGCTGACCAACGTGTCAATCGATGTCGACGCCGGTGGATGGCTTGGGATCGTTGGTCCCAATGGCGCAGGAAAGTCGACGCTTCTGCGAACCGTTGCTGGCGCCGTGTCCTACGAGGGATCGGTCCTCGTAGATGGTCAGGCGATCGACGGCCGTGCACACAGGGAGAGAGCAAAGCTGGTGGCGTACGTCCCCCAGCGTCCGGTCTATCCGCAGGGGATGGCGGTGTTCGACTATGTGCTGTTGGGTCGAACTCCGTATCTCGGACCCCTGGCTGCGGAATCTGCCGATGACATCTCGGGTGTATGGGAGGCTCTCGACGCCCTCCACCTCGTTGACTTCGCATCCAGGGATGTGGCGACGCTCTCGGGAGGGGAGACACAGCGGGTGTCACTCGCCAGAGTCCTGGCTCAGCGGGCACCGATCGTGGTCCTGGACGAGGCGACTGCCTCCCTCGACGTCGCTGCCCAGCACGATGCGCTCGAGTTGATCGACCGCCTCCGGACTGAGCGAGGGATCACAGTGATCAGCGCCATCCACGACCTCACGGCTGCTGCCCAGTTCTGTGGCCGGGTGGCGCTCATCGACAAGGGCATCGTTGTGGGTCTGGGGCGGCCTGATGAGGTGCTCACGGAGGACTTGCTCGGTCGAGTCTTCGAGCCGTCTATCCGGGTGATCGACGTTGATGGGAGTACCGTCATCGTGTCACTGAGAACAGAGGAGTCCTTTCGTGAGTAGCGACTTGAACCGCGGTCTGGTGATCGTCAACACGGGTGATGGCAAGGGGAAATCGAGTTCAGCATTCGGTGTGATGTTGCGTGCCGTTGCGAGGGACTGGAAGGTGATCGTCATCCAGTTCATCAAGTCGGAGAAGTGGCAGACAGGTGAACGGAAGATGGCCGAGCGTCTGGGTGTCGACTGGATCACCGGTGGCGACGGATTCACTTGGGAGTCAGAGGACATGACCGCCACGATCGACGCTGCCAAGGACGCATGGGAGCGGGCAAGGGGCATCATCACCGGAGGCGAGTACGACCTCGTCATCCTTGATGAGGCAACCTACCCCGTCACTTACGGATGGATCTCCGTGGAGGAAGTTGTCAAAGCCATCGCAGACCGGCCTGATGCAGTGAACGTGATCATCACCGGACGCGATGCCGATCAGGCACTCATCGATCTCGCCGACACGGTGACCGAGATGAAGAAGGTCAAGCACGCCTTCGACGAGGGCATAGCAGCGCGCAAGGGCTTGGACTTCTGAAGCCCGCGTTAGGCGCCGTTGATCAGGTTGTTGAAGGCCTTGCCGACGAAGAAGGACAGCACGCCTGCAGCGAGGCCAAAGACCAGATTCTCAGAGCCTGAGAGGAGCCAGTTCTTCTTTGTCTGGAGCGTCTTGATGGCACCGACGAAGAAGAGGCCGATTCCCGAGAGCACGGCTGCTGCGAGGAGTGCCACTGTCGTGTCGTCCCAGATGGCGAAGGGGATGACTGACGGCAAGGCTCCAAGAAGGAAGAGGAAGCCTGAGGCAACTGCCGCTGCGTAGGGACTGCGGCGTTCGCTGTCGACTACGCCGAACTCAAGCGCTGCATGCATGTTCAGCATTGCCTCGTCGCTGCTGTCGATGATCTCGACAACCGTGCTGAGGTCGTCGCCTTCGAGGCCCATGGCCCCGATCATGTCCGCGAGTTGGTCCTTCTCGTGCTGACGATGATCCCTCAAATGGATCTTCTCGAGTGCGATCTCGGCGTCGAACACCTGATCCTGTGACTTGGTGGCGATGTACTCGCCAAAGCTCATGGAGATCATCCCTGCAAGGGCACCAGCGACTCCGGTGAGCAGCACCTGGGTTGCGGTGAGTCCACCACCGACTACACCTGAAACAAGGAGGAATGTGGATACGAGTCCGTCGTTCACGCCAAGGATGATGTCGCGCATGTACTGGCGCGAGTCACCGATGTGGGCCTGGTACTCGGGAGGTGTGTCTGAGGTCTGCGCGGCGTCTTCCATGACAGGATTGTAGGACTCCGGGGTGTCGGACGGCAGTCCGCCGCACGTCGCTCCATGATGTCTGAGTCAATGTTCTCCCGCATCCCTTGTTGCAGCTGCGAGGTGAGGTACCGTGGGTGCATGGATGAAGAGCAGCCGTCGGTCGAACCGCACGAGCCGGTTGGAGAAGAGCTTGCGCGCTTCTACCCGCAGTCCCCGCCGTGGGGAGACAACGCGAAGCTGTTGGTCATCGGTATGGGATTCCTGCTTGCCGTCCTCGGGGTCTACCTCATCCGGAATGTGATAGCGATTGCCGCCCTTGCGGCGCTCATCGCGTTCCTCGTTGCGCCGCTGATACGCCTCGGAGAGAAGCACCTCCACCTACCACGAGGCATTTCGCTTCTCGTCGCCTATCTCGTCGTGTTCGTCGGAACGGTTGCATTCGGCGTGCTGCTTGCCAGCTCGATAGTGGCCTCGATAGGTGAGCTCGATCCACTGGGCCTCGTCGATGAGGTCAGGATGTGGCTTGTGACCGAAGCAGACGACGCCGGACGTATCGTGGTGGTCGGATTGACGATTGACATCTCAGCGTTCCTGGCGTCGCTACAGGATCCGGTCCTCCCCGGCGGTGTTGAGGGAGCCGCTCTGGATGCCGAGAAGATCCTTGGATATCTTGGAGCTGGATTCTCCGGAGTCAAGACCATCGTGGGGATCGTCACGGCGATCATCACCTCAGCGATCATCACGACATTGGTTGCCATGTATCTCAACGCGGACAGCAAGCGTATGCATGAATCGACCCTTGATCACATCCCACCCGGGTATGAACGCGACGGCTTGATGATGATGGCGAAACAGAAGAGGGTGTGGAGGGGATACCTCTACGGCCAGCTCGTCAACTCGTTGATAACGGGTTCCTTCGTGTTCCTTGTCCTTTGGTTCGTCGGGCTTCCGGGAGCGTTCCTGATGGGGATGATCATGGTCGTCCTCAACATGATCCCGACCTTTGGACCGATCCTGGCAGCGATTCCGGGAGTGCTCGCGGCGCTGCTCTCCGGCTCGACGCGATGGCCGGATCTGGAGAACTACTGGTTCGCTCTGATCGTGATCGGGATATACGTCCTGGTGGTCCAGCTACAGGCGAACATCATTGCTCCGAGAGTGATGGGAACCGCCGTGAACCTGAGACCTGCAGTGGTGCTTGTTGGCCTCCTGGTTGGGTTCCATGTCGGGGGTCTGCTCGGTTCCCTGCTTGCGGTGCCTGTCATTGCATCGATCAGGGATGTCTGTGTGTACTTCTGGCGGAAGATCATCGACGCGGATCCGTGGCCGGACGACGATCCCGTGCCTGTGCTGTCGGACCCATGACCAAGCCAATCACAACCGACGTCGTGGTCATTGGAGCCGGCCTTGGCGGACTCTCGGCTGCGGGGCATCTCCAGGACAACGGTTACGACGTCGTCGTGCTCGAGCATCACACCAAACCGGGCGGGTATGCACACAACTTCAAGGAACGCGGGTACCGGTTCGAGGTGGCCCTCCATGCTCTCGACGGCATGAAGAAGGGTGGTTGGGCGTATCCGATGTTCGAGATGCTCGGTGTGTTCGACAAGGTCGAGATGAACCAACTTGATCCCTTCTACACGGTTGCGTACCCGGACTTCGAGGTCTCCGTCCACACGGACATTCCCGACTACCTGGCGGAGATATGTGCCGTGTTTCCTGATGAGCGCGATGGTGTATCTGACCTCTTCGCTGCGCTCCGCAGGCTCGGGCATGACATGGCTCGGTACGCAGCTGACAGGCGGCACGGTGCCTCTGTGCCGATGGATCAGATGATTGATCGCTACCCGGATATGTCAATTGCCTTCGCAACGCCCTGGGCAGCGTTCGTCGACCAGTACATCGAGGCCGACGAAATCAAGGCGTTGCTGTCGACCCTGTGGGGCTACCTGGGCCTCCCGCCGTCGAAGTTGTCTGCAGGGCAATTCGGCCTCACCCTGCTGAGCTATCACACGTCCGGAGCGTGGTATCCAACAGGCGGATCGGGTGCGGTTACGAAAGCCATGGCTGACACCATCGAGGAGCGGGGAGCGGCATTCCACTATCGGCACACCGTCACGTCGATCGAGCCGGAGGGTCCTGATCGGATCACGGTGACCACAGATCGAGGTCTTGTCATCCATGCCAAGGCCGCCGTATCCAATGCAAGCCCGATGACCACACTTGATCTGCTCCCTGGCGGTGCCATCGACGATGGCTGGAGTGATGATGTTCACTCCGAGGAACCCGCCCTGGCAAGCCTCGTCGTCTATCTGGGCCTGGACAAGGATGTTGCCGCCGAGGGCTGGGACCACCACGAGTTCTTCGACGTGGGTGGCTATGACCAGGACGCCGAGTACGAGGCCATCAAGTCAGGTAACTTCGAGAAGGCGGGAATGATCATCTCGAACTACACCGTCGTGGATCCGGGATGTGCCCCCGAGGGTGGCTCAGTGATAGTGCTCACGACACTCGCCCCTTGGGACTACATGGATGTGTGGGGGACGGGCGGTGACCTTGATGGCTACAGCGACAACGAGAGATACAAAGAGATCAAGGAGGCGGTCGCCGACGTACTGATTGATCGCGCTGAGAAGCGAATTCCGGGGCTCAGGGAGTCCATCGTCGTGCGTCAGGTCGGAACCCCTCTCACCAACGTCCGCTACGTGCTGCAGCCCCAAGGGAGCCTCTACGGGCGCGAACAGACCGTCATGAGCCAGATGAGCCGCCGCAAGCCAACGACACCCGTCGAGAATCTCTTCCTCGCCGGAGCCTGGATAGGCGGCGGCGGTATGACCCTCTGCGTCGGCTCAGGCAAATCCGCCGCCAACGCCACATCCCGCTACCTCGAACGGACCCCCTGAGGTCTCCCACCAGATTGTCCTCCCTTCAGCCTCAATCCTCTGATCGATGGAGCGCCTGCTCTGTCGTCCTCCCTGAAGGGAGGACAACCGAGTGCATAGAAACCATGCATCACACGATCCGCTGAAGCCCTGTGTTGGCACGGCGGATGTTCGATCAAGCGGTCCCAGATCGCGGATCCGGGTTCAGGGAGGACAATCTGGTGAACCGACGCGAAGCGAGGGCCGACATCAAGCCAGCCCCCACTCGTTCTGCCTTCTGCCTTCTACGTTCTACCGCTGTGCCTGTGCCTTATCAGCCAGGGCCTGGACGATGTCGGCGTTGGCCAGTGTTGTGACGTCGCCGAGGTCCTTGTTGTCCGAGATGTCCCTCAGGAGTCGACGCATGATCTTCCCCGACCGGGTCTTCGGCAGATCCGGTGTGAAGATGATCGACTTCGGCTTTGCGATCGGGCCGATCTTCGTCGAAACATGGCCCCGTAGTTCGTTGTTCAACTCGTCGGATTCCTCGAATCCGCCACGCAGTGTGACGAACGCGACGATCGCCTGTCCGGTCAGCGAATCCGCTGCGCCAACAACGGCAGCTTCGGCAACGGCAGGATGTGAGACCAGGGCCGACTCGACCTCCATTGTGGAGATTCGATGGCCAGACACGTTCATCACATCGTCGATTCGACCGAGAATCCACAAATACTCGTCTGTATCGAGCTTTGCCCCGTCTCCGGCCCAGTAGCGCCCGGATATCTGGGACCAGTACGTCTTGACATAGCGGTCATCATCGCCGTAGATGGACCGCAGCATCGATGGCCACGGCTTTGTGATGGTGAGGAATCCCCCGCCACCCGGGGAAACCGCATTGCCGTCCTTGTCAACGATCTCGACCTCAACACCTGGGATTGCCTTCGTCGCCGATCCCGGTTTCGTTGTGGTCACACCCGGGAGGGGCGAGATCATGATGGAGCCGGTCTCGGTCTGCCACCAGGTGTCCACGATCGGACACGAGTTTCCACCGATGAACTCGTGGTACCACATCCAGGCTTCCGGATTGATCGGCTCGCCGACGGATCCGAGGAGACGCAACGACGAAAGGTCGTGCTTCTCCGGATGCTCCGTACCCCATTTCATGAATGCACGAATCGCTGTCGGGGCCGTATACAGGATCGTGACGCCGTAGTCCTCGATGATCGACCACAGCCGGTCCTTCTCGGGGAAGTCTGGCGTGCCCTCGTACATGACGCTTGTGGCGTGGTTGGCAAGGGGGCCGTACACGATGTAGGAGTGGCCGGTTACCCAACCGATGTCTGCAGCGCACCAGTACACGTCGGTCTCAGGCTTGAGGTCGAATATCTGCGAGTGCGTTGTTGCGGCACAGGTGAGATACCCGCCTGTTGTGTGCATGATGCCTTTGGGCTTGGCAGTTGTGCCGGATGTGTAGAGGATGTAGAGCAGGTCCTCTGCACCCATGACCTCAGGCTCGCAGTCGGTTGACTGGTCAGACACGAGATCATGCCACCAGATGTCACGACCATCGGTCATCGGGACGCCCTGCTTGGTCCGCTCATAGACGATGCAGTGCTCGATCGAAGGCGTCGACACCATTGCCGTGTCACAGTTGTCCTTGAGCGGAACGATCGTTCCTCTACGCCACGCGCCGTCTGCGGTGATCAGAAGCTTTGCCTGGGCATCCTCAACGCGGTCGATGATCGATTCGGCGGAGAAACCACCGAAGATCACGGAGTGGGGTGCGCCGATCCTCGCACATGCGAGCATTGCCACGGCGAGCTCTGGCACCATGCCCATGTAGATGGCGACGCGGTCGCCCTTCTCAACGCCGAGCGATCGAAGCCCGTTTGCGAACTTGTTGACGTCATCCGAGAGCTGCTGGTAGGTGATGGTCCGGGTGTCGCCGGGCTCTCCGATCCAGTGGAACGCCACCTTGTCGGCACCCGTGTCGAGATGGCGATCGAGGCAGTTGTAGGCAATGTTCAGTTCACCGTCGGCGAACCATTTGAAAAACGGAGCGTTTGAGTCGTCGAGGCCTTCGGTTGGCTCCTTGAACCAGGTGACGCGCTCGAGGGCCTGCCGTTTCCAATAGGCGACGAAGTCCTCTTCCGCTTCGTCATAGAGCTCCGCCAGCGCGTTTGCCTGCGCTGTGAAGTCGCTTGAGGGTGGGAACAACCGCTCCTCTTTGAGCAGGTTCGCGATTCCCGAGTCAGTCACTTGGACCTCCTGATCGATTCCTGCCGATAATTCTCGCGCCTTTGCCTCCCGTTAGCGAATCGGTTAGTTCTCTACTTAGGATTTCAGGAAGCCGCTGAGTCCCAGTGCATTGATCGTGTCTTCCATCCGCTCGATGGCTTGTTGCGAAACCGGGATTCCAGATCCTTCGGCGACGCGGTTCATCATCTCGAAATTGCCGAACACGCCTGCTGCATCGACGAGTGCCTCCGGTCCGAGGATTTCGATGATCGCAACCTGGGCTTGCGAGATGTCGTCGCTCGAGCCCGAGACAATGGCATCGACGAAGTGCAACAATTCATTTCCTCCCGGCATGCCGATCGGAATGGTTGGATCTCCAATGGCGGCGATTGTGAGGTCGTAGTCGTAGGCGAGGGCGCTCGAACCGAGCATCAGTACATGGCTCAGCGTTCAGTAGAAGCATTTGTTGTGCAGGGACGTTCGCGAGGAGATGACCTCGATCTGCGCCCGGTTCAGCCCCGGGGACCGTTCGAAATCTTGGAATTGCATGTCGGTTTCGAGCATGTACTGGGGTCCGAAGCTGTCCCGATACGCTCTCCCGACTTCCGGTACCAGGTCCAAAGCGACCGGGATTGCCCCCGCAGGCATCGGGACGTGGGTTCTCCGTGGTTTGAGTCCTTCAGCTATGACACCGGTCGGTTCACCGTCCATCGCACTCGGGAGGGGTTCGAGTTCGGCAGTCAGTCCACGGTGGGCACCATCGACCGCCGCGAGCATCGACACGAGTCCGATGACTTCGACGACCATGGGGTCCCCGGCATCGGTTGCGGCTTGGCGAACCATTGGGCCATCCACGCCTGCCGGATCGCCGAAGAGCGTTGTTGCGAGGTGGAGGAGCGTGGCAGGTAGATCGACCCAAGCAGGCGTATCCCCGCTTCTGGCTGCACGCACATACGCGGCAAGTCCAACTCTCTGCCTCCCCGTGAGCGTCGGCCCCGGTTCAGCGAAGTGTCTCCACATCTCGATGTAGGTGTCCCTGAGGTCTTGCCTGACCGGAACCGGTGAACCGACGAACTCGAACATGCAGGCACGATACTTCGTTTGTCGTTTGTCGTTTGTCGTTTGTCAGTGAATGGCGCGGATGGTCATCAGCGCGAACGTGAGGAGTCCCAGCCCGAACACGAGTCGTCGCATGTCCTTGTTCTTGCGCGCAAGCCACAGGCCGGTCGCCACGACTGCGACAAGGACTCCGACCTGGAAGAACACTCCCGCGTCTGTGGCTGGAAGCAGGACATCCACGGGCTATGGCCTACGCGCCGACGCGTTCTCCCGCTCTGATCGCCACCGTCAACCAGTTCTCGACAGGCGGGAGTGCGCACGAGTAGCGGTCCGAGTAGGCGCAGAACGGGGCATAGGC
>CBETWC010000022.1:0-11136 GCA_965539925.1 uncultured bacterium | reverse complement strand
CCGGAGGACTTCGAGTTCCCAGACGAGCCCGGGGCCAGTGCTCTCGGACTCGCTCTCTTCTTCACAGAATCAGGGGAATTGATCGTCGCTCTCTAGGAGAGCGTTCCGCAGTGCCTGCGGGCCAGGGGGACGGACGCCCCGGCAGCGTGATACGTTGGATCTTCCACGGGTCGCGATGCCGGGGTTCTGTTCGTCCTGAGGCACTGGATGTTCAGCGTTGGGCGTTGGGCGTCAGAGGTCAACAGGCGCGTGGTCGTCTACCTCGGCTGAGATTCAAAGAACTGGGGGCAGAGAGTCTTGGGCAACGGGTTTGCTCAGGGTGGTGAGCCTCTGGGTGGGTGGCTTCGGATGAGGCGTCGTCTCAGGGGCGGCGACTGGGGGTCGATCTGGTAGCCGTTGCCGTGGATGGCGTTGTGGTGGTGGTACCAGCACAAGGTGGCGAGGTTTCCCGGATGATGCGTACCGCCGTCTGCAAAGCGGACGACATGGTGGGGCTGCAGTCGGTAACGCGAGTGGCAGCCATCGATGACGCAGCCACCGTCACGATGGACCACGTGTTGACGTATCGCTGGCGGAATAGCCCTCGCTGCCGGTGAAGTGACCACAGGGATGCCGTTCTCCAAACCAATGATCTGTGCTCTGCCGCCACACAGCATCGCTTCAACCGCATCCGGTCCTACCCGTAGCCCGTACTCGACTTCAGCAGTCGTCTCGAGTGGATTGTCCTGACGGGCGTCCACGAACACGGTCACGTGACCTGCAGACGAATCCTCCGAGACGTTGCCGTCGAGGGAGTCCTGGGCCATGGCGGTCAAGGCATCGAGCTGGCGTTGGCCACGAGACGTGGGTAGGTCACCTGCAATGGTCTCGAGTTGGTCTGCACGGTCACAGATCGCCTTGTCGATCGTACGTCCGATGACACCGGGGGCTTCGCCCCACATGCGATACCGCGACTCGTCAAGGTTCGGCTGGATCGTGAAGTATCGGTCCGCGAACACCTTGCGCTCATCTTTCGGGGTGACGTGATTCCGGCGAGCGATCAGGCGGGCAACACCGGCAAGGTCACGACCATAGGAGTCATCAACCTGACCGCCAGACGCGCCTGCGTCAGAGAGCTTCACGGCAGCAACGGTACGGTCGAATGTTGCACCCTGGTTGAGCATCCTGTTGTGCAAACCGCGATGCCGCTTGAAACAGCGAGCCGCGAACACAAGATCCCGAGCAGTGTCTGTCTTGACATCCATGTGGGCCTGCACCCACTCGATGAGCGACCTCGACCCATCGGTCTGAGGAGCCTGGGCACTATCCAACTCATTGACCAACACGAGCTGCTCGGAACGCAACTCAGAGATCTTCGCCTCAACAGCAACAAGATCAGCCTCAAGCTCTGCAACAGTCCGTGTCTTCCAGTACATGATGTCAATATATCTCGGGGGTATGACACGAATGTCAGGCAGCCTGAAGCTATCAGCTATCGGCTATCGGCTATCAGCCAGAACCAGCCGAAAGTCGATGGCCATCATATGTCAGGCCCACAGAGGCTCGCTCTGCGCGGATTTCAGCAGAAGTCGATTCCTGCGAGGATTTCGTCACTCCAGGCGGTCGCCTCGGTGAATCCTTCTTGGGTTGAGGTGAGCATCCACCACAGCGGATGATCCTCAACCTCGAAGAAGATGAACCGTACCCTTGCACCCTTCGGGAGACTTGCTGTGTCCACAGAATGGTCATAGCCAGCGATTATCAGATTGCTACCGAACCCTGGCGTGCTCTCCAGCGCCGTCACGTCAACCTGAACACCTTCGTAGCCGTCTATCACCGCCGGCATCGGATCGCTTGCATCCAGAGACGGGTGCTCCGTCAGCCATGCAACCGGATCCTCTGGCACATCAACCCTTGACTCTTTGTCCTTTGACTCCGCGTCGTACGAATAGAAGTAATCGAAGTCGAACTCATCGAGAATCAGCGCGTCCGTTCGAAATTTGGCTGACTTCCACTCAGGATACGGAATCGGATTGAACCCGACCCACCCGTGGAAGTAACCAATAAACAGCATGGTCGTGTTCGACGCCGTGAAGACGAAGTCCGGTCCTGCCCACGGAACCTTGTAAGAGCCCGGTTCGACGTCCTCACCATCAAGCGATGTCGAGATCTCAATCGAGTGGGTGTACGGAGGACAGGCGATCGTCGTTGTGGTCTCAGGAGGCTGTGTCGTTGTTGTCGTGGGTGTGGACGTCGTTGTTGTGGATGTCGATGTGGTGGGTGTGGTCGCAACGGCCTCACTCACCAGAGCGACAGTTGTGGACGACTCGGATGGTGTCTCCGAACCGTCGTCGGTGCTTCCACCGCAGGCGGCGACCGTGAGGGCGATTACCGAGAGAAGGATGATTGGTCGACGGGCGAATGGCAGCATGAGCACACCTCCGTGCTACCCACCCTCACCACCGAGAAACCCGACGCTTCCCGCTTCAACGTACACCCGAATCACCACCACGGATATCAGAAATCGAGTGCTCATGGTGAAGAGCACAGTCTTGGTTCTTGCAGGGAGCGAAGCGACCGATCTTGGTTCTTTCAGCGAGGCTGCCGAGCGGTCTGCGAGCGCAGCGAGCCTAGCCCCGACCTCCTGCGATCTGGGCTGCCCACTCGCTCCTCTTCAGACGGACCATGGCGATCGTGCCGATGATCGGGCCGGGGACGAGGATGAGGAAGGCCCACTGCCAGGAGCTCCGGTCCGCAATCAACGGCACCACCGAGATGGTTGCGAGCGTGAGCAGGAATCCCAGGGCCGTCTGCAGGGTCAATGCCGTTCCGCGCACGTTGTCGTCGACGACTTCGGTGACGATCGCCGAGAACTGCGCAGAGTCGGACACGACGGTCAGTCCCCAGATGAGCAGTAACCCGATCATGACCCACGAGGGAGCGTTGAACACGACTGCGGTCAGCGCTGCAGCTGTGCCGGATATCACCATGGAACCGCCTGCGGCGAGGGTGCGTCCGCGGCGGTCGGCTAACCGCCCGGCAAGCCACGCACCGACGCCGCCGACGGCGATCACAGCAAAGGCAACAACCGAAGAAGATCCTGAGAAGTCGGTTGCTGCGACATAGAACGCCACCCAGGTCCACATCGCGTACAACTCCCACATGTGGCCGAGGTAGCCAGCGGTTGCTAGTCGGAAGCCACGATTCGACGCAATGTTGCGGACGTGGTGCCACGAGAACGCCGAGGTGGCAGTGTCGAACGGCCCGTCTCCAGCACGCAGCATCATCCCGGCAGACAACACCGCCAGACCGGATGCGGTCAGCAGCACAACCTGCCAATCAAGGCCGAGACCTCGTACGAGGTGCGGCAGGGCACTCCCGACTGTCAGCGCTCCTATGAGGATGCCAAGAGCGGTCCCTCTCCCCTCTTTGAACCACCCCGCGATTGCCTTCATGCCGGACGGGTAGACACCTGCGAGAGCGACTCCTGTCAGGAATCGGATGCCGATCACGAATGCCAGATCTCCCGGGCCGAGCGTCACGAGCCATGCGTTGACAAGACCACCCGCCAAGGCCGACACAGCGAACAGATGGCGGGCCTTGATGCGATCTGCAAGATTCAGCAACGCAGAGAGCAACGCCCCTGTTACGAAGCCGATCTGGACCGCAAGCGTGAGCAGCGGTACCTGTGCATCGGTGAGAGTCCATGCCGCCTTCAGCGAATCGGCGACAGCAGACGCCGAGAACCAGAGCGACAGCGCGAACAGCTGCGCGACCGCGATGAGACCCAGTGCCCGGCGTTGTCCTTCGACCTCCATGCAGTAGCAAGGCATTCGCCACGATTCTTCTTCCCGCTCCCTCTCCAACGTCTGTACTCTCACCGGTCATGACATCGCCGACCCCATCCGCAGACATCGGACTCATCGGCTTGGCTGTGATGGGCCAGAACCTCGCTCTGAACCTCGCCGATCACGGCTTCAGAGTGGCGGTCTTCAATCGGACAACGTCGCGCACATCTGCTTTCGTTGCGGAGCATCCAGAAGCAACGATGTCCGGCTACAGCGACCTGGCCACCTTCATCGATGCGATCGAACGTCCCCGGCGCATCTTGCTCATGATCAAGGCCGGAAAACCCGTCGACGATCAGATCTCTGCTCTTGCTCCCCTGCTCGACGATGGCGATATCATCATCGATGGGGGCAACTCCTTGTTCTCGGACACAGGTCGGCGCACCGAAGAACTCGCTTCCCGTGGGATTCACTTCGTCGGCGCGGGGATCTCCGGCGGCGAGGACGGTGCCAGGCATGGACCATCGATCATGCCGGGAGGCGATGAGACAGCGTGGCCAATCATCAAGGATGCCTTGATCTCAATTGCCGCACAGGCCGAGGGAGAACCATGCTGCGCGTGGATCGGATCGGGGGGTGCCGGCCACTACGTCAAGATGGTGCACAACGGGATCGAGTACGGCGACATGCAAGTGATCGCCGAGGCATACGACATCATGGGTCGAGGACTCGGCATGGCCCCATCTGACATCCAGCCGCACTTCGAACGATGGAACGAGGGAAAGCTCGACTCCTACCTCATTGAGATCACTGCAGACATTTTCGGCCACGTCCAGGACGACGGAACGCCGACCGTCGAGGTGATAGTCGACGCCACGGGTCAGAAGGGAACAGGCAAGTGGATGGTTGCGGCCTCGATGGATCAGGGAACGCCGGTGTCACTCATTGCTGAGTCCGTCTACGCCCGCATCCTTTCTTCACTGCGCGACGAGCGAACTCATGCAGCCGCCCGCCTCGGTGGAGCAGTGGACACAATTGAAGAAGACTCGGATCAAGTCATCACCGACCTGCACGATGCCCTGTATGCATCGAAGATCATCTCCTACGCCCAAGGGTTCATGCTGCTGCGCTCAGCAAGCGAGGAGCACGGGTGGCATCTCGATTTCGGCACGATCGCTGGCCTGTGGCGCGCGGGATGCATCATTCGATCTCGGTTCCTCAGCGACATCACCTCTGCGTATCGCCGCGATCCAAGCCTCACAAATCTCCTGTTGGACGATTTCTTCCGGGCTGAGATCACCGCAGCCGTCGGTGGCCTTCGGCGGACGATCTCAAGAGCCGCGCTCGCAGGGATACCTGTCCCTGCCTATTCGGCGGCCCTCTCGTTCTACGACGCCTTCCGATCCGAGCGCCTGCCAGCCAACCTCACACAGGCCCAACGCGACTACTTCGGCGCCCATACCTACGAGCGCGTGGACCGTCCCAGGGGTGAGTGGTTCCATACAAACTGGTTGGGTACCTGAATGGGCAGCCCATGGCCGCGCACCATGCCAGCGCTGATCACTGCATTCAATGCCGATGGCTCGCTTGATGCCGACGCTCATCGCCACAACACGTCGGTGGCAAGTGCGGCTGGAGCCCGAGGCATTCTGGTCGCTGGCTCCACGGGAGAAGGACCCTATCTCGAAGAGGGCGAACGCGAGACGCTTGTTTCACTGACGAGAGATACGCAGGTCGACCTCACCGTGATCTGTGGAGTCTCGGCCGAGACGGATCGGCAAGCATACGCCCAGATCGCAGAGGCAGCTTCGGGAGGCGCTGACGCAGTTCTCGTCATGACGCCGGGGACACTCGTTCGGGGCAGAGCTCGCCTGATCACCGACTTCTATGTGCGGATTGCCAACGCCTCACCTCTGCCCATCCTGTTGTACACGGTCCCACCCGTCACCGGATACGAACTCCCGGTTGACTCCGTGCTCGAGTTGGTCGACCACCCGAACATCGTCGGCATGAAGGACAGTGGAGGCGACGCCTCGCGTCTCGACGATCTGGCTCACTCCCTGACCTCCGAATTCACCGTCTACGCCGGCGCCTCAAGAGCCCTTGCGGACAGTGGCGACCGGGGTGCCCACGGAACGATCACCGCCAGTTCCAACTACGCATGGAAACTGGCTGATGCTGCCGTTTCCGGAGATCGGGATGCCCAATCGACATTGGTGGAAATCACAAGCGCCATCGAGCCACACGGCGTCCCGGGCACCAAGTTCGCCGCCTCACTCGCGGGCATGCACCCCGGCCACTCCCGCCTGCCTCTGCAACCACTCGCGCCGGAGTTCGAGCCAGCCATTCGCGACACTCTCGACCGTTTTCTTACCTGATACCTGACGCCTGATACCTGACGCCTCTTCCATACCCCCCAAGGTGTGCGATTGCGCACGGTCGTCGTTACCGTTTCGGACGATGCAACTAGGAATCCGTAACGAATTGGCAGAGAACGAGAAGCGTGTCGCCGTAGCCCCGGCTTCGATCGCAGCGTTCACCGACCTCGGATTCACCGTATCGATCGAGAGCGGTGCTGGCAAGGCAGCCGGCTACCCCGACAGCGCATACGCCGAAGCTGGCGCATCCGTCGTGTCGAGCCTCGTCGATGGTGGAGCCATTGACCTTCTTGTCAAGATCACACCTCCCAATGAGGATGACCGTGCTCTCTTGACTTCCGACGGCGTGATCATTGGTCTCGTCGACCCTTCGAACCACGGGGATCTGTACGCCTCGTGGGGCGAGAACGGTGTCACCACCATCTCGATGGAGATGGTCCCGCGCACCACCATCGCCCAGGCGATGGACGCCCTGTCATCCCAGGCGAATGCCGCTGGCTATGCAGCAGTTCTCCTTGGTGTCACAGAGCTCCCGAAATTCATGCCGATGCTCGTGACCGCCGCCGGCACGATCCCGCCAGCCAATGTGCTTATTCTCGGTGTCGGCGTTGCAGGCCTCCAGGCGATCGCAACGGCGAAGCGCCTCGGCGCAGTCGTGTACGCCTATGACATCCGGCCGGAGACAAAAGAACAGGTCGAATCCCTCGGTGGGCGCTTCGTCGAGGCAGAGACCCAGCAGATGGACGATGGCGGATACGCACGGGCCGTCGACGAGGAGACTGCAGCTCGCCAACGTGAGGCCCTCGCAGGCGCCGTTGCTGCCGCAGACCTCATCATCACCACCGCCCAGGTCCCGGGCCGCAAGGCACCGCGTCTCATCGATGCCGACATGGTCGCAGCGATGAACCCCGGCTCAGTGATCATCGACATGGCTGCCTCATCCGGCGGAAACGTTGAAGGCTCAGCTCCGGATGAGCGGGTGACCATTGGAGACGTCACGATCTTGGGACCCTCCGATCTTGCGTCACGGGTCGCCACAGATACGAGCCGCATGTTCGGACGGAACGTCCTCGAGCTCGTCAAACGGATGGTCGTCGAGGGCGAATTGACCGTTGACCATGAAGATCCTGTCGTCGGACCGTCCATCGTGGCACCGATGGCGACACCCATTGAAGACACATCCCCTGAAAGCGAGGCTTCGGAATGAGCGCAGAGTTCATTGCCGGCATCGTGGTCTTCGTCCTGGCGGCGTTCGTCGGGTTCGAGGTCATCGCAAAGGTGCCGCGCACGCTACACACACCGCTCATGTCTGGAGCAAACGCCGTGTCCGGCATCACGATCGTCGGCGCCATCATCGTCGCTGGTCTCGGCTCAGGCGTACTCGCCGCCATCCTCGGATTCCTGGCGGTCACCTTCGCGATGATCAACGTCGTCGGCGGCTTCCTCGTGACTGATCGCATGCTCGAGATGTTCAAGAAGATCCCGGGGAAGAGCTGATGACTGAACTCGCATACCTCGCTGCCGGTGTTCTCTTCATTGTCGGCCTCAAGGGACTGACCTCACCGAGGACGGCCCGACGCGGCAACCGCATCGCCGCCGTCGGCATGCTGGTAGCCATAATCGTGACCGTCGTCTACATCATTGGTCTCGATGCCAAGATCGCTTGGGCCATCATCATCGCCGGAGTCGTTGTTGGTGGCGGTATCGGCGCCTTCCTTGCGCTCCGCGTCAAGATGACCGACATGCCGCAACTCGTTGCCGCGTTCAACGGCTTCGGCGGTGGATCCTCCGCACTCGTCGCCGCGGCTACCGTCGTCGCTGCGAGCGCCGTCATTGAGACAGAGACCGCTGTCACGGTCGCCCTGTCGCTCATCATCGGTACGATCACGCTGACCGGGTCGTTTATCGCGTTCGGCAAGCTCCAAGGGATCGTCCCCTCCAAGCAGATCTTCCCACCCGGAGGCGTGGCCACGAACGGCATCATCGCCGTCGGAGCGATCGTCGCTGCTGGTGTCGGTATCTTCGCCGACTCTGCCACGGCCTACTGGATCGCAACTGCTCTCGCTGCGGTCCTCGGGGTTACCGCAGTGCTGCCAATCGGTGGCGCAGACATGCCGGTGGTCATCTCGCTGCTCAACTCGTTCTCCGGAATCGCAGCAGCCATGGCCGGTTTCGTCATCGGCAACCAGGCGCTCATCGTTGGTGGTGCACTCGTCGGTGCAGCGGGCCTCATCCTCACACTTGAGATGGCCGTCGCCATGAACCGTTCCGTCGCAAGCATTCTCTTCTCCCAGTTCGGTGGAGGCGCTACTGCGGAGGACATCGGTACAAAACCCGTGAATCGGGCGACAGCCGACGACGTAGCGATAGCTCTCGCATACGCCGAGCGCGTCGTGATCGTACCCGGCTATGGACTCGCTGTCGCGCAGGCCCAGCACGCCGTGAAAGATCTCGCAAACGCTCTGGAAGCGAGGGGGATACAGGTCACCTATGCGATCCATCCTGTCGCAGGACGTATGCCGGGCCACATGAATGTGCTCCTCGCAGAGGCAGACGTCTCATATGATCTGCTTCTCGATCTCGAGCAAGTGAATCCGAAGTTCCCTCAGACAGACGTTGTCCTCATCGTCGGCGCCAACGACGTTGTCAACCCGGCGGCGAAGAACGACCCGGACAGCCCGATCTACGGCATGCCGATCCTCAATGTTGACGACGCCAAAACGGCCATCGTCGTGAAACGATCGCTGTCTCCCGGCTTCGCTGGCATAGACAACCCATTGTTCTACGAGGACACCACGCTGATGTTCTTCTCCGATGCCAAGCAGGCGCTCGAAGAAGCCCTGGCTGCGGTCGAAGCCCTTTGAGGCGGTTCTGAGACATGGAGCTGAGCGATGTCGTTCGTCGACGCCGCATGGTCCGTAACTACACGGACCAACCAGTTGGAAGTGATGCTCTCGATCGGATCGTCGACGCCGCCATACACGCCCCTTCGGCGGGATTCAGCCAGGGACAGCGCTTCGTCGTCGTAACCGATTCCCTCACGCGCCGAGCAGTTGCTCGTGCCGCTGGCGAGCAGGAGTACGTCGAGGAAGGGTTCGACCCGTGGATCTCGAAGGCCCCGGTGCACATCATCATCTGCGCAGACAAGCAGGCGTATGTCGAGCGATACGCCGAACCAGACAAGTCGGGAACGGCTGACTGGACGGTTCCCTATTGGTGGGTGGATGCAGGGGCCTCGTTGATGGCGATCCTGTATGCGGCCGTGGACGAAGGACTCGCAGCGGGATTTCTCGGTGCCCACGCGGTCGATGAACTCCACCGCGTTCTCGACATCCCCGACGACATACCCGTGGCCGGAATCGTCACGATCGGCCACGCGGCCCCGGACCGTCCCTCGGGGAGTCTCAAGAGGGGTCGGACACCACGCGACGCGGTCGTCCACTTGGAGCGCTGGTAGGACCCGCGACCGTACCGTCTAGCATCGTGCCAGCCAACAACTCACTGGACGGATATTGAGCCCCTCGCTACACGAACGAGCACAACACCTCGACTCGACGGATCCCCTCGCTCACTTCAGGGAGCGATTCGTCATCGAAGACGAGTACATCTACCTCGACGGCAATTCGCTTGGCCGCCCACCCCGTGAGACCGCTTCTCACATGTTGGAAGTGGTGGAGTCCGAGTGGGCGGATCAGCTGGTCCTTGGCTGGGAGTCCTGGCTCGACGCAGGAAGTCGGATCGGCGATCGCCTCGCCACGCTGATCGGGGCACAGAGCGGAGAAGTAGCTGTCGCTGACCAGACCTCGGTCAATCTCTACAAGCTCGCCTTTGCTGCCCTCACCTCGAGCGGTAGGACAAACATCCTGACCGATAGCGGCAACTTCCCTTCGGATCGGTACATCCTCGGTTCGGTCGCCGAGGCTGCAGGAGGGAAGCTCGTGATCGTCCCGGAGGATCCGACACCACGCGTCCTGGAGGAGCAGCTGGATGACACCATCGGACTCGTGTCCCTCTCACATGTCTCATACCGCTCAGGCGCGATGGCTGACGGCACAAGGGTGACAGAACTCGTCCACGATCACGGTGCATTGATGCTGTGGGACCTCGCCCACTCCGTAGGGTCCGTACCGGTCGACCTGACCGGCTGGGGAGCTGACCTCGCTGTTGGTTGCACCTACAAGTATCTGAACGCAGGACCAGGGGCTCCCGGATTCCTCTACGTGCGCAAGGATCTGCAGACCGAACTCAGGCAGCCGATCACCGGCTGGTTCGGCCACGCTGACCAGTTCGGATTCGCTGCAGAGTGGGAGCCAGCAGACGACATCAGACGGTTCCTCGTCGGCACCCCGCCGATCATCTCCATGATGGGCGTAGAAGTCGGTGTCAATCTCACTGCCGAGGCAGGCATCGAGGCGCTCAGGGAGAAGAGCATCACCATGACCTCCCTCTTCATCGAAGCCCTGCAACCGCTCGCCAGCCTCGGGGTCACGATCGTCACGCCACCCGACCCGACTCAACGCGGCTCACACGTCACCATCCGTCATGAGAACGGGTTCCAGATCGCGTCGGCACTCAGGGAGAGATCCGTGATCCCAGACTTCCGCGCCCCGAACCTGGTCCGATTCGGCTTCGCCCCCCTCTACTCCACCTACACCGAGGCCACCCAGGCCGCCGACATCCTGCAAGACATCCTCAGCTCCAAATCCTACGAGTCGTTCCCCCCAACAAGATCCGGCGTCACCTAAGAGCCCGCTTTCTTCGGAAGTTCTGCCCTTCCTTGCGTCCTCCCCTGGCGGGAGGACAGGCGAGCCTGCGAGCCAGGAGGGGGGATCCTGACGCCAAATGCTGAGCACCAAACGCCAAACGTAACCCCATTGCGACGCGCACATGACCAACCTCAGCCCCAATGGCAGGACTAGTGATCGTTGGAGCCGGACCGATCGGTGCGTGGGTGGCCAAGGCTGCCGTTGATGACGGCGTGGTCGACGCGA